>CATEEE010000001.1 GCA_949499045.1 Marinobacterium sp. xm-d-530
TACCAGGAGATGATCAACTTCTGTAAAACTCACGGTGCGTTCGATCCTACCACTATGGGTACTGTTCCAAACGTCGGCCTAATGGCGATGAAAGCAGAAGAGTACGGCTCACACGACAAGACCTTTGAATTGGAAGAAGATGGCATCATGCGCGTCGTTGCTGAAGACGGCACAGTGTTGATGGGTCACAAAGTTGAGAAAGGTGATATCTGGCGTGCTTGTCAGACCAAAGATGCTGCAATCCGTGACTGGGTTAAATTGGCAGTGACTCGTTCACGTCAATCAGATACGCCTGCAATCTTCTGGCTAGATGCTGAGCGTGCACACGACCGTGAACTTCGCAAGAAGGTCGAACTCTACCTACAAGAGCACGATACCGAAGGCCTAGATCTACGTATCATGTCTTACGTTCGCGCGATGCGCTCGACTTGTGAGCGTCTAATCCGTGGCATGGATACGATCTCGGTTACCGGTAACGTTCTACGTGACTACCTTACTGACCTATTCCCAATCATGGAGCTAGGCACTTCTGCGAAGATGCTATCGGTTGTTCCAATGCTTGCTGGCGGTGGTATGTACGAGACAGGCGCTGGTGGTTCAGCACCTAAGCACGTACAGCAGGTTGTCGAAGAGAACCACCTACGTTGGGACTCTTTGGGTGAATTCCTTGCGATCGGTGTATCACTAGAAGAGCTAGGCATCAAAGAGAACAAACCTCGTGCTAAGGTTCTAGCGGTAGCACTCGATCGTGCGACTGAAATGCTTCTAGAGCGCGGTAAGTCACCTTCACGTCGTACTGGCGAACTGGATAACCGTGGCAGCCACTTCTACCTAGGCCTTTACTGGGCACAGGAGCTTGCACAGCAAGAAGAGGACAAAGAGCTAGCAGCAACCTTCGCTAAGGTAGCTGAAGAGCTGAGTGCTAACGAAGCGAAGATCCTAGAGGAACTAGCGGTCGTGCAAGGCAACCCAGCAGATCTTAAGGGTTACTACCACGCACCACTCGATGTTGTAACTAAGGTTATGCGTCCAAGTGAAACACTGAACAGCATCATCGATGCGTAAGGTTTAGGGTGATTAAAAAAACCGCGGCTTGCCGCGGTTTTTTTTGTCTGTCGGAACCTCGTGCAAGGGTCTGACCTTAGGTCAGACCCCGGATTATTAAACGGCTTAAGCTTTCGCCTTAAGCGTCATCACCCCACCCAACACGATCAACCCCATGCCGACGATCGTTAACGTTGCCAATGTCTCATCCCATAAGAACCAACCCACCAGGCTGGCGATGATGACTGAGCTGTAGGTGAACGGCCCAAGATAACCGGCTGGAGCACTGTGGTAAGCCTTGGTCATAGAGAGTTGTGCCAGAGTCGATAACGCAGCGATTCCAATCACACCCGCTAGCTCTAACCAACCCAATGCAACCCAACCCTGTATTGCAAAGGGCGCACTGAACAGGGATGCGAAGAGCGAGAAGTAGAAGACCACTCTGCGAGAGGGTTCACTGTCTTTCATTTTGCGCACGAAGATTTTCGCTTGCGCCCCCAGTACAGCTCCAGCGAGCCCAATCAATACCGCCAGTTGCAGACCTGAATTGGCCGGATTGAGGATAAGCGCCACTCCCACAAAACCGATGGGTAGGGCCCAAAACAGGACCGGATGTATCTTCTCTTTTAAAAACCAGAGCGCCAGTAATGGCATGAACAGCGGTGCCGTCTGTTTCAATAGAGCAGCGGTTCCGAGTGGGAGGTGGGTCCATCCATAGTAGAGACAAGACATAGCAGAGACACCAACCAGCGCCCTACCCAAGTGAAGATGGATGCAAGTGGTTTTCAGCGAGATCCCTTTTACCCCCAACACCAGAGGTAGCATAATGAGTAGGCCAAAGGCATTGCGCAAGAAGACCAACTGAGCAACTGATAGCGCCTCTGCGACGGAACGTATTAACACCCCAGTCGCTACTAGGACAGCTTCAGCAAAAATGACTAACAGGACCCCTTTTAAAAGTTGGTTTGTACCCTGCTCACTCACAATGAGAAACGCTGGTAGTCGTCAGAGAGCGTCTCTGCTGTTTTAGCGCTAGTCACAATCGCTTCATAGCCCTCTTCTGGGTTTGATAGGTACTGCTTAACCACTCGTGCAATATCCTCCACAGTCACTGCCAGCACTCTTGAGCGATACTCCATACGCTGTTCAGGTGTACGCCCAAACAGGGCATTCAGATAGGTCGCTTTGGCTTCGCCAGCTGGTGAACCGGGTTTGTCGATTGAACTAATGACGCCTAAGATCGCCTCTTCCAACTTCTCAGAATCGGCACCACCTTCAAGCAACCAAGCCACTGATTGATCGAAGTGATTAATCGTCTCGATACTGTTTGGATCACGGTAACTGTAGAAGCGGAATAGCCCGTCACCACTGTCTTGGCTAGCGCCCGAACCATAAGCACCACCCTGCTCTCGAATCGCGCGGTGCAGGTAACCATTGCGGAGAATCTCACCGGCAACAGTCAACGCGGCAGCATCTGGGTGCGCTACGGTGACGCTTCTGAAGACCTTGGCGCAGAAGTTAACTTGAGTATTGACGATCCAAGCCTGCTTTTTAACGAGCGCCTCAGTCGACACCTTGAAAGCATTATCCAATTTGCCAGCGGATAGACGCGCAAACTCATTTTCAAACTGACGCAAGCAGCTCTCTTTATGCTCTGAATCGGCAATCAACAGCGCTTTAGGGCTCGAGGCCATTATTGCTTTGTGAATGCTTCTGAGCTCTTCAGCAAGAGCGTTCAACTGGCTTTCATCACTGGATTCGGCCAACTCACGTGCCAATTTAATCGATGGTAAACCTCTAGAGGCATGAGAGAAACCGGCTCCTGGTGCCAAACCTGCACTGGCAGCCAGAATTGCTAATGAGTGACCCTGACCGGTAACAGACTGCTCTTTTCTGGAGGCGTTCTGGTTAAGCAGCTCAGCAATACGAGCTGTCTCGTTGAAGGGTGCTGAAACCAACATATCGGCCATCAATTCAGAAAGTGCCGCTTGATTAACAACTAATCCTTTGCCTGACAGGGTCAAAATAGCACGCAGTTGCGTCGCATCATCGGTCGCCGCTCGTGCACTAATCGATGCAGAGATGCCGCCACTGATGGCACTCTCCAATGCTTGATGCTCTTTGTAGGATCGACCACCGCTACCCAGTTCGGTTAAACATTGGGTGTAGAGAGGCAGCAATGTCTGCTGCCGTGCTGTCAGTTCAGGCAGATCAAACAACAGCTGCTGGTAGACGATGCCGTTAGTTCCTGCTGTAAACCAAGTGATTGCATTATTGACCTCCTCACCTTCTGGGAAGTGGCATGCGACTGGAACATCTTCCAAGGTCACTTTGGGCAGCAGTGAAGGGTCGTCTGCTTGGGTTTGACGCTCTTCAAGCTGCTTAGCGAGAGCATCGATAGACTCTAACTCTTCACGACTCAAACTCTGTTTATATTGAGCCAGACGTGCCGCTTCGGCCTGATCTTTGCGCTGACTCAGCTCAGTATCAGGTCTTAGTGTCAGTAACACGCGGTGCGGGTTATCGAGCAACCAACTTTTCACTAGATTTGGAATGAACTGAGGATCTTTAATCTCCTCTCGCAGTTGATCCAGAGCAGAGTCAATATTAAGACTCGCTATGGCATCACCACGATGAATGGCATTCGACAGGGAAGCAAGGATCAATGACATACCAAAGGGGTAGTGGTCACCGGTAATCTCACGCTGCTGCAACTCCAACTGATGCAGCTGCGCCGCCACAACCTCTGGATCAACCCCCTGATCAACCACCCCTTGTAACGTATCGAGAACCAGCTGTTCAAACTGCGCGGCTCGCTCGGGTTCACTCCCTTCAATACCGCAGAGGAATGACATCTCACGATTGGAGTCCTCGATACCGCATAGCGGTGAGGGAGCAGACCCTAGGTCCGTTGACTCAAGCGCAGCTCGAAGGGGTGAACTTGAATTATCCAGCAGTACACGCGACAGAAGCTGGCCTTCCAATTCTGCCTTTAGATCAATAGACGGTTTGGTCAACCAACCTATCACATGATGGGTCTTACCCTCTGTCTCACCCTGATCAAGCGGGTAAGCCTCTTCCACTTTAATGGGCGCAAAATAACGTTTCTCATCGGCAACACTCAACTCATCGTCCAGTCGCTCAAAACGATTAAACGCCTGCTCTTCAAAGCGACGTTGTAACTCCTCTACTGGAATATCACCAAAGGTCATGACTATCGCATTACTTGGGTGGTAGTGCGTCTCATGAAAGGCTTTTAGCTGATCATAGGTCAGGTCTGGGATGTCTGCAGGTTCGCCACCTGAGTTGTAGTGGTAGGTCGTCGTTGGGAACAGGTATTTGGAAACTGTTTGCCATAATATAGAGGTCGTGGAGCTCATAGCCCCCTTCATCTCGTTGAATA
Source organism: Marinobacterium sp. xm-d-530 (assembly GCA_949499045.1). Taxonomy (GTDB): domain Bacteria; phylum Pseudomonadota; class Gammaproteobacteria; order Pseudomonadales; family Balneatricaceae; genus Marinobacterium_E. The sequence goes on from CATEEE010000001.1 coordinate 4,448, forward strand.
CAACACCTTTAAAGAGCAGGTCTGATTCGGGATTGCCCGCCTCGGCCAGCTCAACACGATGACCTTCTTGCGCAAAATCCAAAGGATCTAGACGTGGGAAAAACGCGGCATCAAGGTAGACGTCTAAAAGGTTAAAAAAGTCCTTACGGTTTTGGCTAGCAAAGGGGTACGCCGTCCAATCACTGCTGGTAAAAGCATTCATGAAAGTATTCAATGAACGGCGCGTCATCATGAAGAAAGGATCACGTACGGGAAAGCGTTCACTACCACACAGTGCAGTATGCTCAAGGATGTGAGCAACCCCTGTTGAATCTTCTGGCATGGTTCTGAAAGCCACCAAAAAGACGTTTTCATCATAATCAGTCGCAAGGTGGAAGTGCTTAGCCCCTGTCGCCTTGTGCTCATACTCGCTCATCTCAATACCGAGCGAGTTGATCATTTCTGAACGAATAAATTGAAAACTCTCGTGTGCTTGTGCCAAACCCAACAACCTTTTAATAGAAATTTATTCAAGAATTGTACCGACATTAACCCATTTAAGCACCCACTTCGAACCAATCGATATTACTTAAAAGCCCCATATTTACTGGGGGTTAAGCTTAAAAAACATAACTAAAAACTTGAAATCTTGAGTAAAATGCTCAACATTAGAGTAAGGTATAAAACTAAATAGCTCTGGTTGTCATTAACCGAGTCAAACTTGCAACGAGAAGAGGACATTATGGCCACTTACGACAGTATCAACACACAAGCACAGGGTGCCGTACGCGATACCAATAAAATGATTCGCAACACATATATGCTGCTTGCGATGACAATGGTATTCAGCACCGTCACTGCCGTTATCTCTATGGCGATCAACCCACCGTTCATCGTCTACCTAGGCAGCATCATCGTCAGCTTCATTATGCTTTTTGTCATCAACAAGAAGCAAAACACAGCCGCTGCACTGCCATTAACCTTCCTTTTCACAGGTCTTATGGGTTTTGGTCTAGGTCCAATCCTGAACTCCTACCTAGCACTTCCTAACGGCGGTCAAATTGTTGCGACTGCACTGGGTATGACGGCTGTTACCTTCTTTGGCCTAACCGGCTATGTCATGTCTAGTCGCCGTGACTTCAGCTTCATGGGTGGCTTCCTAGCAGCGGGTTCTATCGTACTGATCGTAGCGATGCTTGCACTGTTCATCCTGCCTATGTTCGGTGTGGATGTCTCAGGCATGCAGCTTGCGTTCTCTGCAGCCGTTGTTTTCCTAATGGCGGGCTTCCTACTGTACGACACAAGCAACATCATCAATGGTACCTACACTAACTACATCATGGCGACTGTGGGTCTATACCTAAACGTCTACAACCTGTTTGTTCACCTACTTAGCCTTGTGGGTGCGTTTAACGACGACTAACTTGTACGTTTGAATATCTTTAAGAATCCCCGCACTCGCGGGGATTTTTTGTTGGAGCCATATCAAAAATAAATTGTTAGAATTCTTATCATGAAATACACCCTCATCATTCAATCCGCACCGATCGATCATCAGAGCAGCTATACCGCTTTGCGTTTTGCTCGTGCTCTTTTGAAGGCAGGTCATAGCATTGAACGTCTCTTTTTCTATGGTGCAGGGGTTCACAATGCGACCAGTCACAGTGTTGCGCCACAAGATGAGTCAAACCTGCCTGAACAGTGGCAACAGTTTGTCACGCAACACTCTTTGGATTCGGTGGTCTGTATTGCCGCAGCGGTGCGACGTGGAGTGATTAATTCAGCGGAGAGTCGCCGCTATGGTAAAGGTGGTGACAATTTAGCGGATGGGTTTGATCTATCGGGTTTGGGGCAGCTTGTTGCCAGTGCCGTTGAATCAGACCGGGTCGTCACTTTTGGAGCCGGTGCATGAAACAGTTTCTTGTGATCAGCTCTTCGGCTCCTTATGGAACCGCTCACGCACGTGAAGCAACGGATCTAGCCCTTGCTACTGCCCTGTTTGATCAGAAGGTTGCTCTGCTGTTTCAAGGTGATGGTGTGTTTCAGTTGCAGGCTAATCAAAACCCAGCAGCGATAGAGCAGAAGAACCTCTCTGCGATGCAGCAAGCACTTCCGCTCTATGACGTTGAGGATCTCTTCTATTGTACTGACTCTTTGCAAGAGCGCGGTGTTGATCCGGATACTCTCGCTCTGTCAGCCAAACCTTTGAGTCGCAATGAGATCGCATCACTGATTCGCCAACAGGACCATATATTTCATGTCTAGTTGCAAGGGCACTCTCTACATCGTTAATACCCCGCCCAACAGTCCTAACAGGCTTCAGGCGTGTCTTGAACTACTTCAAGCTGAAGATCATCTGATTTTAATAGAAAATGGTGCCTACTGGGCTTCAGAAGGGCTGAGCAGTTCATTACAAGACCTTCCCTGCCCTGCAAACGCTTTAGTGAGTGATTGTCAGGCTCGCGGAGTCATAAGCTCACTACCGACCTGCAGTGATGAAGGATTTGTCGATCTTACGGTTCAGTATCCACGCTCGGTAAGTTGGTTCTGATGAGTAATAGGCTTAACGGTGTTAGCTGTCCATTAGATGCCGAAGGGTACCTCGAAGATTTAACTCTGTGGAACAGCGAGATAGCTGAGGCTTTTGCAGAGAGCATCGATCTACCCCTAACGGAATCTCATTGGGAATTAGTTCACCTGATGCGACAGTTCTATCAGGAGTTTGATCTCTCCCCTGCCATGCGTCCTTTCATTAAATACATCACACTGCATCTTGGCGCAGACAAGGGAAAAAGCATCTATCTGATGCGACTGTTTCCAGGAGATGGCAGCCCAGTAAAGCGCATTGCCCTGATTGCAGGACTGCCTAAGCCAGACAACTGTCTATAAGTGAGCTGATTTAGACCGCTTTTTTGAACAGGCGATGAAAGTTATCCGCCGATATCTCAGCAACTTCCTCTACTTTTAGACCCTTAAGATCGGCAACACACTGTGCAACTTCCGCAACATAACCTGGTTGATTTGGCTTTCCACGGTAAGGCACCGGCGCTAGGTAGGGTGAATCGGTCTCTATTAGAAACTTATCCAGTGGGACTGCTTTAACGACCTCGCGAAGGTCCGCAGCGTTTTTGAACGTGATAATGCCGGAAAAAGAGATCATAAAGCCGAGCTCAATCGAGCGCATTGCCATATCCATTGTTTCAGTGAAGCAGTGCATGACACCTGCGGTGTTTGGATCCGCATGCTCCTGCATCACCTCTAAAGTCGCCTCTCTCGCTTCTCGAGTATGGATGATAA
>CATEEE010000002.1 GCA_949499045.1 Marinobacterium sp. xm-d-530
ACATCCTGCTCATCAGAGAGCAGCTTACGGCAGGCTCTGAGTCCTTCCCAGAGCTTAAAGTCTTGATCATCCAGCTGCATTTCCGGTTTACGGGAGCGTCCGTTTGCCATCGATGTGCGAAGCTTGCGCTTATCTTTGCGCAGCTGTATCTCTGTCTCACCTTTTAATAATGAACGGCACTTTTCCGCTAATGAGAGCGAACCATGCTCTGCTGAGACCTGCACAAGTCCGTGAGCCACCAGCTGTCTAAATACCGAACGCCAGGTGTTCTTATCAATCTCTTTACCGATCCCCCAGACAGAGAGTTTATCGAGACCACGATCACGTGAGCGATCCGAGTGTTCAGCATGTAAAATTTCAATAATCGCATTTACACCGAACTGTTGGCCGGAACGATAAATAGCCGAAAGCGCTTTTCTAGCCGCCTCGGTACCATCCCAAACCTCAGGCGGCTCTAAGCAGTTGTCACAGTTACCACAGGGCTGGTGTTCCTTCTCACCAAAATAGGAGAGCAGCACCTGTCGCCGGCAACTGGTGATTTCACAAAGCCCCAACATTGCCTCGAGTTTTTGTCGCTCTATCCGCTTCTGCTCATCAGGAGCCTGCCCTGACTCCAGCATCTGCCTTTGAAAGATCACATCCTGAAGACCATAGACCATCCAAGCGTTGGCTGGATCACCGTCTCGACCTGCACGACCAGTCTCCTGATAATAGGCCTCTACGGATTTAGGCAGATCCAAATGCGCCACAAAGCGAACATTCGGCTTATCGATCCCCATACCAAAGGCAATTGTCGCCACCATAATCACCCCCTCCTCCGTCAGGAAACGGTGCTGGTGATGCTCTCGCAGCTGTGCGTTCAAACCGGCGTGATAAGGGAGCGCATTAAAGCCCTTTTCAGCCAACCAAGCCGCCGTATCTTCGACTCGTTTGCGGGACATACAATAGACCACACCGGCATCTTGAGCATGCTCAGTGCGAATGAAATTGAGTAGCTGCTCCCGCGCTCGATCCTTCTGCATGATGCGATAGCGGATATTAGGACGGTCAAACCCTTTAATGAATACTCGCCCACTGTGCAGTTGCAGCTTCTCGATGATCTCTTGCTGAGTTCTAGCATCGGCCGTGGCAGTCAGCGCCACTCGAGGCACATTAGGGAAGCGCTCCGCCAACGAACCTAATTGCAGGTACTCAGGTCTAAAATCATGACCCCACTGTGAGACACAGTGCGCTTCGTCAATCGCAAACAGAGCCAACTGAGACTGCTGAAGCAGTGATAGCGTTCTAGGTTGAAGCAGACGTTCCGGTGCAACATAAAGAAGATCGATCTCACCATTCATTAAGGCCTGTTCAGTGGCCTGCAACTGGTTAAAATCGATGGCCGAATTTAAACAACCAGCACGAATACCCAACTGCGACAAGGCACTCACTTGATCTTGCATCAAGGCAATCAGCGGTGACACCACCACCCCAACCCCGGACCTAACCAAAGCCGGCAATTGATAACAGAGCGATTTACCACCACCGGTCGGCATAATAACGAGCGCATCTTGACCATCCAGTAGCGTCTCTACGACAGATTGCTGGGGGTCACGAAACTCATTAAAACCGAAAGTGTGTAGCAGTTGATGGCGGGCTTGTTCAATCATGAGTTCATTATCGGATATGCGGTGGATTAAGTCACTCAAACATAGGCACTTAATCGAGATCAGAGTACAATAAAACCATTAAACCTATGGAAAACAGTAATGAATCAAAGTGTAGCTCTAATTAGCGAAGACGAACTGGATCAACTAGAGAACTTTTTAGACTCTGAAGCGGTAGCAGAGACTGCCCTTGATCTAGTCGGTGCGCATGGTCTCTTATGTGCTCTCAACATAGCACCTGAGAAAGTTGAGGAATCGACTTGGATGACCCTCATCTTTGACGAGAAGCCCAACTGGAGCAACGCTGAACAACAGGCTGAAATTGAGAACCTGCTTAGAAAATTGAACTCTACCATTGCCAATGATCTTTACAGCGACCAGGAGATCTACCTGCCTTGCGAGCTTAGCCTTGAAACTGAGGACGACGATGAAACCCCAGAAATTACTCTTTGGGCTGAAGCCTTTATGGAAGGCGTGTTCAGCAATGAAGAGGCGTGGTTCAGTGACGACGAGGAGTCGGTAGCCGGACTTTTGCTACCGATCATGGTGGCATCTGATCTATTCGACGAGGGTGAAGTAAAGGATATTCGCAAAGATCGTGCGCTAAGCGAAGAGATGTGCGAACAGATTCCAGAGATCCTAATCGATCTTTATCTGCAGTTTAACGCGCCCGAGAAGTAAGCCTCTTCTCACAAGATTCGGTTAAGCCTGCTCGTACAACTCTAAGGGCAGGTCATCCGGGTCAGCAAAAAAGAGAAAACGTTTACCGGTGTAAGGGTCTACCCTGACCGGTTCATGCGCCACCTTATTGTCAATCAACCACTCAACCCACTCGTCAATATCAGCCACTGCGAATGCCAGATGACGAAGGCCCTGAGCTTCAGGGTAACTCAAGCGTTTCGGCGCTCCGGGCATTGAGAAGAGCTCAACCTGACCACCATCTGGTAGCACCAAGTCCAACTTATACGAGTCGCGTTCCGCTCGATAGTTCTCATCTAACACCGCCAATCCAAGCAGCTCTGTGTAGAACAGCTTCGATCGTTGATAGTCACTGCAGATAATCGCCGCGTGATGAATTGAGTGGAGTTTAGGCTGTTTCATTAATAACTGACACGCACTGCATTACCTGAACGCAGTACACGTACTTTATCGCCAGGCCTGAAGAACAGATTGTTCTGCACACCCTGCACGATTGAGATACGACCACCATTATCCATTAACAACTGAATCTCTTGCCCTTGGGTTTGCGAGCTGTTCTCTTGGATTTTAGAACCCGCAATACCACCAGCCACTGCACCCAAGACCGTCGCAATAGACGACCCTTTGCCGCCACCAATGGTTGAGCCTGCAATGCCACCGACAATCGCACCAGCTCCGACACCGACTGGATTGTTAGGGTCGCCATTAATTATCACCGGTGTCACTTGCTCTACGGTCGCATATTCGACCGTTTGAACCTGACGCGCATCCGCGGCAGTGTAGGCTGTACCTTGAAGGTTTTGCTGCATACATCCGGTTAATGCAACTGCGGCAACTGCACCAATCAACATTTTGTTCATTCGCATAACAGACTCCAAATTAATATTAATTAAGCTTAGACAGAAAGCATGAATTCTGCATTAAAAAATAGCGAGTCGATCAACAAACCAGATCAATCCCATAACACCAATCACCAGCGAAGCCGGTATCACAACGATACGGTGATAGAGCTTCTCCGATCTAAACCAGTATGCCACACCAAAATAAGCAATCAGAACCACCGCAAGCTGACCCAACTCAACCCCGACATTAAAGGCCAATAGCGCAGCAACAAAGTCATCCGTCGGCATTCCGAACTCAGAGAGCATGGTGGCAAAACCAAGCCCATGAAGTAGACCAAAGCCAAATACGACCGGTAGACGGAAGCGATTAATCCTGGATGAGAAGAGATTCTCTATCGCCACATACGCGATCGATAAAGCAACCAGAGGTTCCACAATACGCGGCGAGATCGAAACAATATCCAGAGTGCCCAGTGCCAACGTGATGGAATGGGCAATGGTGAACATCGTAATTTGCAGCGCTATCGACTTTAGACGACGGCTGAGCAAGAAGATACCCAATACAAACAGGATATGGTCCAATCCTTTGGGAAGAATGTGTTGAAAGCCGCCCAATGTGTAGGTTTTAACCACCTGAGCAAAGCTCGGTTTAGCAAATACCTCGTTGAGCATAAATGGCTCCGTTGGCTTATCCTCTTTAACCCACTGGTGTGATGACCAGTGCCACTCATTGTTAGTCTCATCGACCTGTCTGACTCGAGTTGCGTGATCACCAAACGCCATTGGGTAGTACCAAGTCAAACTTTGAGTCTCTCGGGGAATGTTACCTTTGAGAATAATCACACTATTGCGCGGTACCTTAGTATAGCCTGGCGGAGGAACAACAAGCTCTTTTAGCTGAAGCTCTGCGGGCGTTCCATCAAGTTTTAACTCAACACCTTCTAACAGTGTCGGCATAAACCTTTTGAACTCAGTCTCAAGCTCTACTGACTCCATCGCACGGTAGTAATCGTATTGATCTGAGTTAGGTGCTTCTTGAGTGTTTCTGTACTGTCCATTGATACCGGTCAGAAGCGCTTCAAGGCTGGCACGGATCTCAATCTCTACCACTTCAGTCGTATTTGCAGAGATCTCTATCAATGCAGGCTTCACAACATCAGCCCTAACTGGGTAGAATAAGGATGTAACTAATGTGCATATAACGAAAATGCCTGGAATTAGTCTCACTGGTATATCTCTAGTAATAAGCATATGTGCTTTTGGTGGATTTCAGCCTGTGGGCCCTTTAAGAAGAGTGGGAAACTAAGATAACTATGAATCGTCGTCAACTACTGAAGGCTATGGCTGCCGCTGCTGCAGCAGGAAGCCTACCAGCAATTTACACTTCTCGCGCACTTGCAAGCAACACTGCTCCAAGTGGCTTTTATGATGTTCCAATGGAAGGTGACGTTCGTATCCTTCACATTACTGACGTTCACGGCCAGCTGAAGCCAGTCTACTTTCGTGAGCCAAACGTCAACCTAGGTGTCGGTGATGCGTTTGGTCGCCCACCTCATGTTGTCGGCAAAAATTTCTTGAAGGAGATGGGACTCTCAGAGGGCTCTCCTGAAGCCTACGCATACACATACCTTAACTTCCTAGAAGAAGCTAAGAAGTACGGTCGTACTGGTGGTTTCGCACACGTTAAAACACTACTAGATCGCTTACGTGATCAAGCAGGTGGACGTCAAAACACACTAACCCTTGACGGTGGTGACCTCTGGCAGGGTTCTGGTACTTCACTGTGGACACGCGGTGTCGACATGGTAGAAGCATCAAATATCCTTGGCATCGACGTGATGGTTGGTCACTGGGAGTTCACTTACCGTGAAGAGGAAGTCCTATCGAACGTTGCTCTGTTCAAAGGTGACTTCATCGGCCAGAACGTGAAGGTTCTAGAAGATTCACTGTTTGGTGATGAATACTACGAAATGGTTGAACGCTTCGATGGTCGTGGTCTTTACGACGAAGATACTGGTCACGCGTTCCAGCCATACGTGATTAAAGAGATCAACGGCAAGCGAATTGCTGTTGTTGGCCAGGCGTTCCCACGTACATCAAACGCAAACCCTAAAGAGTTCTTCCCAGACTGGTCTTTCGGTCTACGTGAACCAGAGATGATCGAGCTTGTTCAGCAGATCCGTGAAGAGGAACAGCCAGACGCGGTGGTTCTTGTATCGCACAACGGTATGGACGTCGACATCAAGATGGCAGAACGTGTTCCTGGTCTTAACGCAGTATTTGGTGGTCACACTCACGATGGTGTACCACAACCGATCAAAGTGAAGAACGTTGACGGTGGCGAATGTTGGGTAACCAATGCGGGTTCAAACGGTAAGTTTGTCGGCTGTATGGACTTCTCAATTGAAGATGGCCAGATCACTAATATGACCTACAAACAGCTACCTGTTATCACTGATTGGCTGGAAGCTGATGGCGAAATGGAAGCGTACATCAACCAGATGCGCCAAGGCCGTTACGATGAGAACATCATCGAAGCGCGTAACAAGAAGTGGCAGAACAACCCTATCCGTGTTGGTAAGACGTTTGAAGAGATTCTTCAAGAGAAACTGGCTAAAGCGGATCGTACACTTTACCGTCGCGGTAACTTCATGGGTACTTGGGACCAGGTTATCTGTAACGCACTTCGTTGGGAATACAAAGCAGACATCGCACTATCGGCAGGGGTTCGTTGGGGTACCACCACTCTAGAAGGTGAGTGGATCACAATGGAAGACGTTATGAGTCAGTGTGCGACGACTTACTCTGAAACTTACGTTCAAGAGATGACTGGTAAAGCGATCAAAGAGATGCTTGAAGGCGTTGCTGACAACCTATTCGATCCAGATCCATACCTACAATCAGGTGGTGACATGGTTCGCGTGGGTGGTCTTGATTACACCATCGATCCTACTAAACCGCTCGGCCAGCGTATCTCTGAAGTACGTCTAGACAACGGCGAAGTGATTGCTGATGACAAGAACTACAGCGTTTCTGGTTGGGCGACCGTTAACCGCACTCCTGAAGGTCGTCTACTTTGGGATATCATCGCTGACTACCTTAAAGCGGAACGCGGTGAAGACATGGTTATCAAACTGCCTAAGGTTAACAATCCGAAAGTGGTGGGTGTTTCTGATAACCCAGGTTTCGCTGACTACCCAGGTGAGTGGGCATAGTAGCCTACTCCCATTAAAAACCCGCTTTAGGCGGGTTTTTTATTGCCAAAAAAAAACCCGCCTAAAAAGACGGGTAACGTTCAAGCAACGAAAGGACAATGAAAAGCGCTAACCCTGAAGCATTTTGAAAAGCTCATCTTTCAATTCAAGACGACGCTTTTTAAGTTCCTCTTCACGACAAGTCGTGGTCGGTTCAACTTCAGCAGCAGCAAGCTCAGCCTGCTTAGTAATTTCGTGGTACTCATCAAACAGACGAGAGAAGTGGTTGTTTGATGTTTTAAGCTCATGAATACGTTCACGGTACTCTGGAAGTTCATGCACTAGATCGTGGTGTTCTCCGATCATTTTTTACTCCTAATTCCATACATAGTTGATGGTTTTAATATGCCCTACTCTTCTTCATCGTCCATTGATTGAAATCAATTAAAACGAATCTCCTTGAACAATGGACTTAACGACCGATTACCTGTACCTTTTTCGCTCCTTTTTTGGCGGTCAACAACACTCTTAAGATTATGGAAACTCTTACACTCCAACCTCGCGATTTTGCAAACGGTGACGTTCAACTACCAGGCTCTAAAAGCCTCTCAAACCGAATTCTTCTTTTAGCCGCACTGGCTGAGGGGGTAACCAAGGTGACCAATCTGCTGGACAGCGCAGACGTTACCCATATGTTGAATGCACTGAAGACGCTAGGTGTCTCTTATGAGCTAGCTGACGATCGTCGCTCCTGCGTTGTCACTGGCGTAGCAGGCCCATTCCAGCAGAAAAGTGCCGAGATGTTCCTAGGTAATGCCGGTACGGCGATGCGCCCACTGACAGCTGCACTCTGTTTGGGTCTGGGTGAATTTACTCTGACCGGCGAACCTCGTATGTACGAGCGCCCTATCGAAGACTTGGTTGATGCTCTGCGTCAGATCGGGGCTGATATTGAGTACTTAAAGGATGAAGGCTACCCGCCCCTACAGATTAATGCTCAGCAGCTAAAAGGCGGCCGCGTATCGATTCGCGGCAACATCTCAAGCCAGTTTTTAACGGCCCTACTTATGGCTGCACCGATGGCACAGCAAGATCTAGAGATTGTGGTTGATGGCGAGTTAGTCTCTAAGCCTTACATCGATATCACCCTGCACTCAATGAAGTTGTTTGGTGTTGAGGTAGAGAACAACAACTATCAGAGTTTTGTCGTTAAAGCCGGACAGACTTACCAGTCGCCGGGTGAAGTGATGGTCGAAGGTGATGCTTCGTCGGCCTCTTACTTCTTAGCAGCCGCGGCAATTGCCGGCGGTAAGATTCGTGTCTACGGTGTGGGTTCTGAATCGGTACAAGGCGACAAAGCCTTCGCTGAAGTTCTAGGTAAGATGGGAGCTAAAGTGACTTATGGCCCAACTTGGGTAGAGGTCTCTAAAGGCGAACTGAACGGCGTGGACTTGGATCTTAACGCCATTCCAGATGCCGCGATGACCATCGCAACAACCGCCCTATTCGCAAAAGGCCCGACCGCCATTCGTAACGTCTATAACTGGCGTGTTAAAGAGACCGACCGTCTAGCAGCGATGGCTACAGAGCTCCGCAAAGTGGGTGCTGAAGTGGTTGAGGGTGAAGATTTCATCGAGATTACACCCCCGACTGAGATTCAGAGCGCCGCCATCGACACCTACGATGACCACCGCATGGCCATGTGCTTCTCACTTGCCTCATTCGGTAATAGCGAAATCATCATCAATGATCCGGGCTGTACCAG
>CATEEE010000003.1 GCA_949499045.1 Marinobacterium sp. xm-d-530
CGGTTGTAGTTGTCTTGACCATGTAAACGTCGAGACTCTGCATAGGTCATGTAGAGCTTCTGCATGGCACGAGTGATACCGACATAACAGAGGCGGCGCTCCTCTTCTAAGCGCCCGGGCTCTTCGGCCGACATGCTGTGTGGGAACAGACCCTCCTCCATACCGCATAGGAAGACCAGTGGGAACTCTAGGCCTTTGGCTGAGTGAAGCGTCATCAATTGTACGCTGTCGGTATTGGGATCCGCTTGTGATTCACCTGCGTCCAACGCGGCCTGGTCAAGGAATGCAGCTAACACCGACGGGAATTCAGGGTTCTCCTCTTGGGACCACTGCTGCTCAAACTGACGCGCTGCGGTGACAAGCTCTTCCAAGTTCTCAATACGTGATTGCGCTTTTTCACCTTTCTCTTTTTCGTGGTGAGCAATCAACCCGGAGAAGCGAATGGTATGATCTGTCCGCTCTTGCAGCGACGCCTCTTCAGTATCAACGGCCAGTTGATTGACCAGATCTAGGAAAGCCTGCAGAGCATTTCCAGCACGTGCCGGCAGTTTCTTGTGCTCGATGATCTCGTTCGAAGCACGCCACATCGAGATGCCTTGGCTACGAGCGTATTCGCGTACCTCTTCAATAGTACGGGTGCCGATGCCGCGGGTCGGGACGTTAATAACGCGTTCCATCGCTGTATCGTCATCGCGGTTGGCTATTAATCGCAAGTAGGCGAGGGCGTTTTTAATCTCTAAGCGTTCATAGAATCGTTGGCCGCCGTAGATTCGATAGGGAATCGCGGCACGAATCAGCATCTCTTCAAGCACACGAGACTGTGCGTTGGAACGGTAGAGAATGGCGCTTTCGTCACGACGGTTGCCGTCCGACACCCACTGTGCGATGCGATCGACAATAAATCGTGCTTCATCCTGTTCGTTGAATGCCGCATAGAGGCTGATCGGGTCGCCCTGATTGCCATCAGTCCACAGCTCTTTACCAAGACGTCCAAAATTATTACGAATGACGGCATTGGCCGCCGACAGAATGTTGTCGGTTGAGCGGTAGTTCTGCTCTAGCTTGATCGTCTTCAGCCCACCAAAGTGTGCTTCTAGGTTTTGAATGTTCTCAATACGAGCGCCACGCCAGCCATAAATCGACTGATCGTCATCGCCCACGGCCATCAGTTTGTGTTCACCCTGACAGAGCAGACGCAACCAAGCGTATTGAATGGCGTTGGTGTCTTGGAACTCGTCAACCAAGACGTAACGGAAGCGCTCTTTATAGTGTTGCAACAGTTGAGGGTTCTTATCGCGCAGTAGTTCTAGGCAGCGTAATAGCAGTTCACCAAAATCGATCATGCCGCCACGATCACAGGCCTGTTCATAAGCTTCATAGACACGTATTAACGTGTCTTGTACCAAATCACCCGTACGTTCTAGATGTTTGCTGCGCAGCCCTTCATCTTTCTGAGCGTTGATGTACCACTGAATCTGTTTCGGTGGCCAACGTGAATCGTCTAATCCCATCTCTTTAGAGATGCGTTTTACCAAACGTAGCTGGTCGTCGGAGTCCATGATCTGGAAGTTCTCACGCAATCCGGCTTCTTGCCAGTGCGAGCGTAATAGTCGATGTGCCAAGCCATGGAAAGTGCCAACCCACATGCCGTGCACATTGACATTGAGCAGGCTTTCGATGCGCCCACGCATCTCCTTAGCGGCCTTGTTGGTAAACGTAACTGCCAATATCGAGTAGGGTGAAATCTGCTCGGCTTCAATCAACCAAGCGATTCGGTGAACTAAGACACGTGTCTTGCCTGAACCTGCACCTGCCAGTACCAAAAGGTTGCTGATATCTGCGGTGACTGCTTCACGCTGCGCATCGTTAAGGGAGTCGATAATGTGAGTTACATCCATAGTGTCGCACTGCTCAAAAAGAGAAATTACTGAATGGGCGTACAGTATACGCACAATTATTATTGGAGTCTTGGCATTCCTACGAAGCAAACTTACACTGGGATGATAAATCCACTTTGATCGAGTAGTGAATGTCTCTTTCTGCTGAACAAATGACGGCCCATTCGGCTGAGTATGAATCCAACCCCGATGCCGGACCTAAATTACTTTTTTTTAGTGGCGGCACTGCGTTGAATGGTCTCTCTCAAGTATTAAAGCGTTATACCCACAACTCCATTCATTTAGTGACTCCTTTTGACTCTGGCGGTAGCTCCGCTGTATTACGTGAAGCATTTGATATGCCTGCGGTGGGCGATCTGCGTTCCAGAATGATGGCGTTAGCTGACGCTTCACTCGCCGGTTACCCTGAAGTGACAGAGTTATTTGCCTACCGCTTACCGACTGATGAACCACCGTCTGTGTTGCGCAATAGGGTAGAGGCGATGCAACAGCGCAAAGAGAGTCGCGTCCAGTCCATTCCTGAACCAATCCAAAGCATTATTTGTGATTTTTTAAACTACTTTCTTGAATCAGCACCTAAGGATTTTGATTTTAGACGAGCCAGTATTGGCAATCTAATTTTGGCCGGGGGCTATCTAAGCCATAATCGATCTTTGGATCCCATTGCTCTTCTGTTCAGTCGTTTGATTCACGTAAGAGGCCAGGTGCGCACCATTACCGATGAGTGTGGTGAGCTGAAAGTGACAACAGAGAGCGGGCGAGAGATCATCGGACAACACCTGATGACAGGCAAAGAGTCCCAGCCTTTAAATGAGCGCATCACTTCACTTGATCTTCTCTTGCCAAAGGACTCTAAATCGCTTTTGGCTGATCAAGAGAGAAGTTGGATAAATTCAGCGGATCTCATTGTCTTTCCACCAGGCAGTTTTTACAGCAGTATTTTGGCTAACCTACTCCCCAAAGGGGTGGGCAAAGCCATTATGGATAACCCCGCTAGCAAAGTTTATGTCCCGAATTTAGGCAATGACCCTGAACAATTTGGTATGACACTGCAGGGGCAGATTGAGCAGTTGGAACGCTTTGTTGCTCGCGATGCAGGCGTTGTTTTGCAAGGTAGAGAGGAGCGTTGTATCGATATTTTGTTGACCGATGCAACGCTGTTGAGTGGCATCGATGCGGAGTTTCTAACCTGGCTTGATAAGCGAGGTATTCAGTTTTTGAATGTTGATCTGGCGAATCTTGAACGGCCAGATCGCTACGATGAGATCAAGTTGGCGGAAGCTTTATTATCGCTGGCATAGATTGCCAGGTCAGACCCATTATTGCGCACAGGTGTAGGACCTCTGGTCTGACACCTCTCTGTCAAATGTTGGAATTCGTTCTTACAACTGACTCGGCGAATCAATCCGGTGCATCAGCACCTTCTTAAACTCATCCGGATCTTTCAAAGTCTTATCGCTGCCATTACCCTGTTGGGCATCGACCCAAGGCTCTAGTCGTGACAGCCAGAAACGCATCGCGGCGGTGCGAGTTAGCTGTGGCCAAACCGTATGCTCATCTGTCGTGAATGGACGAATCGCTGAGTAGGCTTTCAATAGGGCCTGTTCTTTAACCGGATCGATCTGTAGATTCTCATCTAAACACCAATCATTGGCGATAATGGCTAGGTCATACAGCCAATAAGCCGATGCGGCGTTGTAGATATCCAGAATCGCGGTTAGCTTGTCTTCATGGAACAGCGCGTTGTCGTGGAAAAGATCGCCGTGCGTGATGCCCATTGGTAGGTTGGTGTAGGTGTCGCGTAGCTCATCAAAACGCGCAACCTCTTCTGAGAGTAGCTCTCGAGACTGCGAATCAATGAAAGGCGCGAGTCGTTCACTCTCTCTGCGCCACCAAAATACTCCACGGTGCGCCTGACGCTTTAGATAAAAATCGTTAGAGGCTTGGTGGTAGTGTGCCAGGGCCGTACCGATTTGAGCGCAGTGATTCGCTGTCAGCCGTTCACGTTTCAAGTGCGCACCAGGGTAGCGAGGCTGAATAATGGCCGGTTTTTTTGAGATCTGTTTCAGACCAATGCCGTTGAGATCTTCGATAGCATAAGAGACGGGTACATTGCGCTTAGCTAGCCAACTGCCCAGCTCAACAAAAAACGGTACCTCATCTCTATCAAGCTCTTCAAAGAGAGTGAGTACATACTCCGACTGTACACCACTCTTTTCAGTGGTTAAGAAAAAGTTGGTGTTTTCGATACCGCCGTCAATGCCTTTCAGTGCCACGGCTTGGCCAAGATCAAAATCAGCGAGCAGTTTGTCGAGGTCGGTGTCTGACACCTGGGTATATACAGCCATGGTTGGTTCTCATTGATCGGGTGCTATCTGCTGCTAAAGCTTGGGTGCAGCAGCGCTTTTGTCTATGATTGTGTGCCTTGCTTAAAAATACAATAGATATCTTATTATGACCGACACAAAAGCCCCCGTAGTTCTCGTTGATGGCTCCTCTTATCTGTTCCGTGCCTTTTTTGCTTCACAACAGGCTGATTTAAGAACATCCGATGGACGACCAAGCGGTGCAGTGCGACTGGTCACCTCAATGATGCGCAGTCTCTTAAAGAGTTATCCAAACTCTCCTGTGGCGGTCATCTTCGATGCGAAAGGCAAGACTTTTCGTGATGAGATCTATCCTGAATACAAAGCACAACGCCCACCGATGCCTGATGATCTACGTGAGCAAATTGAGCCGGTGCACAACATCATCAAAGCGATGGGGTTGCCACTGTTAGTGGAAGAGGGTGTCGAAGCGGATGACGTGATTGGAACGCTGGCGCGCCAAGCTGAGGCGCACAACTTAGATGTTGTGATCTCAACGGGCGATAAAGATATGGCGCAGTTGGTTGATGACAAAGTCACTCTAATCAACACCATGACTGACACCAAAATGGATCGTGAAGGTGTGGTTGAGAAGTTTGGTATACCCCCTGAATTGATCATCGACTATCTCGCACTGATGGGCGACAAGGTCGATAACATTCCTGGTGTGCCAGGCGTGGGTGAAAAGACAGCACTGGCGCTCCTTCAAGGTATTGGCGGTATCAGCGATCTCTACCAAAATCTCGATAAGATCGCTGATCTAACTTTCCGCGGTTCTAAAACTATGGCTAAGAAGCTTGAAGAGCATCGTGAAGCCGCTGAGCTCTCTTACCTGTTGGCCACGATTAAAACGGACGTTGAGCTGTCGATATCGCTGTCAGATGTACATTTGCCGCAACCTGATAACGCTTCGTTGATTGAGCTGTTTAAGGATTACGAGTTCCGCTCTTGGGTGGCTCTATTAGAGGGACCTGATGGGCAGTCGGCTCAAGACTCTTCAGCGTCAAACGAGCCAGTAACTCCCAAACCTGTCGTTGAACGCCACTACGAGACCATTTTTGATCAAGCGACAGCCGATGCTTGGTTCGCAAAACTGCGTGAAGCCGGCACCTTTGCCTTTGATACCGAAACCACTAGCTTGAACTATATGGAAGCGCAATTGGTGGGTGTCTCATTCTGTTGTGAGGCAGGCAAAGCGGCCTACCTGCCATTGGGCCATGATTACGTTGGTGTCCCCGAGCAGGTTAACTTTGATTGGGCATTGGCTGAGCTTAAGGCTCTGCTTGAGGATGCATCCCTCAACAAGGTAGGTCAGCACATTAAGTATGATATTAACGTGCTGGCGCGTTACGGCATCCATGTTCAAGGTGTATCAGCCGACACGATGTTGGAGTCCTACGTTCTGAACAGCACCGCCACACGCCATGATATGGATAGCTTGGCCAAGTTCTATTTAGACGAGAGTACCATCAGTTTTGAAACGTTAGCGGGCAAAGGTAAGAAGCAGCTCACCTTTAATCAGATCGAGATTGAACAGGC
>CATEEE010000004.1 GCA_949499045.1 Marinobacterium sp. xm-d-530
GATGAAAAATGACTCTCAGTTAGCCATGCTATTCACCTTGGCAAACCTGTTTAAAGTAGACCAAATGTTGCGACGACAGCCAAGATCTGTCTGAAATCCGGGAATCGCCCGAAATAGGGTCGAAATCCGGCCGAAAATTGGGGAGAATTGGAAATTTGGTGTTCAAAAGTTAGGCGGTCAGCTCAAAGCTTCGCTCGATACCTAAATCGCAGGACCTATTCGCAGCTTCCTTAGATGGCACTGTGTTGAGTTAGATTGAATTTAACCAGTTCAATGCTTCAAGTTCATCTGAAAACTGTTTTACTCTATATTGAGTAAGTTGGACATTATCTTTGATTGCAGGATAGATACCATTTTGAGGTTCATTATCGAGTATTGCAATTGCAGCGTGTTTGAATTTTAGTTCTGATGTTACAAATCTCGCGAAAATAGTTTGTTCAACTTTTGAAGCTTTTAAATTGGCTAATCGATAATCAATGAGTAACTTATAAATGGCTTTTTGTTTGTAATCAGTAATTATTGTTTGAAAGATTTGAGTGCGTTCATCGAAGTCTATCTCTCCTTCATATACCACCATTATAATGTGAGAATTATCAATTTTTGATATATGGTGTGGCATAACAAAGTTTACTCTATACAAGGCTCATTCATAGGGTTGATTATAGATTAATATGCCAGTGAATCGCTACCAATAACTTAGACACTTCCCAGCCTTTCTTGGTAACGGTTTTCATACTCTACTGGTGACAGCAGATTATTGGAACCATGTTTTCTTTTGCAGTTATAAAACATCTCGATGTATTCAAAGATATCGCTTCTGGCATCGTCTCTTGTTGAGTAGATTTTTCGCTTGATGCGTTCACGTTTCAGTAGTTGGAAGAAACTCTCAGCAACAGCATTGTCGTGACAGTTTCCTCGTCTGCTCATGCTACCTTCCAGGCCATTAGCTTTGAGGAATGCTTGCCAATCATGGCTGGTGTACTGGCTTCCCTGGTCGGAATGCACCATCACTTGTTGTTTAGGATTACGCCGCCAGACAGCCATCAGCAGCGCATTCAGCACAATGTCTTTGGTAATGCGTGACTGCATTGACCAGCCAATCACTTTGCGTGAGAACAAATCCACGACCACTGCCAGATATAACCAACCTTCGTGAGTGCGGATATGTGTAATATCCGTTACCCAGGCTTCATCTGGCGCCGTAGGATTAAACTGACGCTGCAACCGGTTGGGAACAACAATGTGACTCTCACCACCACGATGACGTGGCCTGCGATAGCCCACCTGAGCCTTCAGATCTTCTGAGCATTACTTCAAACAGCTACGTATGATAATAGATTCCCCGTTTAACACGCTATTTACTCTCTATTGCATATCGACTCAAAATTAGTGCAACAATGTTCTTGGCAATATTCTTTTTAGCCTCGTCACTTAGCGCATCTTCAATTTTAAAAAGCTGTGGCCAGAAACACTGCCCTTTTACCAAACTGTCTATTTCATTCACCACGTATTTAACATCATCAAAAGCCAATCTGCCATCAGCCTTTGCATCATTGAGCCATCGATGCATGGCCGTTTCCTGAGCTTTTAACTGCGCTACTTCGTCTTTGAGTTTATCAGGTTCATAAAAGAAGTAGCCAATCGCTACACGGGCTAAATCAAGATGACTTTCACTTACCATAAACTCGATGTCTTTGAGAATGATGCTTTGCAGCTGTGTATCGAGAGGTTCGTTAGGTAAGTAATGCGCTGTGATATTCATTATGGCACTTTGCCACTGCTCGGTGACAAGATGCATAACTAAATCTTCTTTCGTAGAAAAGTGATTATACACAGTACGCTTAGACACATTAGCCAACTCAGCAAGCTTATCCATGCTAGTACCTTTCACGCCAAATTCTTGAAACGCTTGCGTCGCTGCTTGAATAATCGCTTCGCGTTTTAAGTCGCTAAGGGTTCGTGTATTGCCAGCCATTGGTCTACTCTCTTAATCATATAAAACTTCTTTTTACACCGACCAGTTTACTTTTCAATGCAGATGAACCATAATGCACTCGCCAGTTTACTTTTGTATTAACATACTATAAGGCGCACAATGTTTGCAACGTAGGTTGTTTTTAAATGCAACGATACTGGTTATCTATGTTCAACATATTACTAATGGATGGCATACGACTATGTCCTTGAAACACTACTCACATACTCTAGCGCTAAGTCTCTTTTCTATTTTTATTTTCACCGCTTGCTCACCTGAAAAAGCTCAGCAGCAACAATCGGAGGTAGTGCGGCATGTGAAGTTTGCTGAAGTCTCACCTATTCCCAATTTTGACGAATTTACGTTTCCTGCCGTCGTATCTGCTGTGAAAACTGTTGATTTGAGTTTTGAAGTCTCTGGCCGATTAATACAAACCGATTTAGTTACCGGCAGTGATATCACTAAAGGCAAGCTGCTTGCCACAATAGACAGAAAGCCCTTTGAGCGCAGAGTTGAAGAGTCTAAAACCAGATTAGAACAAGCAAAACGAGAACTCGATAGAATTGAAAAAATGTTCGCACAAAATTTGGTATCTCAAAGCGCACTGGATTCGGCAAAAACATCCTATGAATTATCTGTTATTGACCTTAAAAACGCAGAACAAGACTTAAGTTATACTCGGCTTTACGCGCCATTTGATGCGAAAGTATCCCAACGTCTTGTAGAAAATAACAGTTTTGTAAAATCAGGGACTGCTATCGCCCGTTTGCAAGATGTGTCGAAAATCTACTTTAATATCAATGTGCCAGAGCGCTTACTTACCGCCAACATAGGGCGTGGCATTAAGCAAGCGAGTGCCACATTGGCGACAAACCGCAGTCAGTGGTACCCAGTAACTTATGTTGAGCATTCCACACAACCGGACCCCGTATCTCAAACCTACGAAGTAGTATTCGCCATGGAGCCTCGAAAAGAATTACCACTCACTCCTGGTGCTCGAGCAGTGGTTAAAGTAAGCCTTCAAGGTAGTTTATATTCCGACGGCTTAGTCGTGCCAGTGAAAGCACTAGTCGGTGATGAGAACGATGGCTTTGCCGTTTGGGTACTTGATGACAGTCTACAAACAGTGAAACAACACAGCGTTGATGTCAAACATATCGAGGGGGATATTGCTGTAGTAGAAGGGCCAATTTCACTTGGTCAAAAGGTGGTTGCCGCTGGAGCAGCACAAATGCGAGAAAACATGAAAGTGCTTCCGTATAAGGGAGAAAAATAAACCATGGATATCGCCCGCTTTTCAATCGACAAACCCGTAAATGTTTGGCTGATGGTCATCATACTGCTACTAGGTGGTGTGCTGGCTATGACCAAAATTGGTCGACTTGAAGACCCTGCTTTTACCATCAAACAAGTTAAGATATACACTGCTTATCCTGGCGCTAGCGCGGAAAAAGTTGAACGTGAAATCACAGAACGTTTAGAAATCGCTATTCAACAAATGCCCCAATTAAAAGAAGTGACTTCAATATCTTCTCCAGGGCGTTCTGAAATTACCGTAGAGGTAAAGAGTACTTACGATAGTGATGTGTTACCTCAAATTTGGGACGAATTGAGGAAGCGCCTTCACGACACCGCCAGTTCGCTGCCCACGGGCGCTCAAGACCCCGTAGTATTTGATGACTTCGGTGATGTTTATGGGCTTTATTACGCTCTCAGCGCTCCAGATTTCGACACCCATGAGTTACGTGAGTTTGCCCGAATTATTCGTCGAGATTTACTTACCACTGAAGGTGTGGCAAAGGTCAACGTAACCGGTATTCAAAAAGAGCAAATTGTTGCTTACATCAACCCATATCAACTCGCTGGGTTGGGTATTTCTTTCCCAGATTTGACCTCATTGTTCCAAGACAATCTTCGACCATTCAATGGTGGGCGCGTAAAGGTGGATGAAAAAAACGTGCGCTTGATTGTCAAGCGTGCACCAGACAGATTAGATGAAATTTCAAATCTATCACTGGTGATCCCTGGTACAAACCGTTCTTTGCGTGTTGCTGATGTTGCGACCTTAAAACTCGAACCTGCTGATATTCAGCCTGTATTAGTGCGATATAACGGTGCAGAAGCCCTTACGCTAAGTGTGTCAGCATTAACGGATGTGAACATCGTAGATGTCGGCGAGCGAGTAAATGCAAAAGTGGAGGCCCTGCTCAAACAACTTCCAGTTGGTATTACCCTGACTCCCATTTACGATCAAGCCTCAGTAGTTGATGATTCGGTGGACGGCTTTATCAATAACCTTGTGATGTCTGTGGCCGTGGTAACATTAACCTTGTGTTTATTCATGGGATGGCGCTCTGGGGTTGTGGTAGGCACTGTATTACTTGTTACCGTACTCGGTACCATCCTCATCATGTGGTTGATGGATATTCAGCTTCAGCGTATTTCATTAGGGGCAATGGTCATCGCCATGGGTATGCTGGTCGATAATGCAATAGTGGTAGCAGAAGGCATGATGCTGCGAATGGCAACAGGTGCCTCAGCAAAAGATGCAGCCAGCTTCATTGTTAAGCGCACACAATGGCCGTTATTAGGCGCAACCATAATAGGTATTGCCGCCTTCTCTGGCATTGGTTTATCTAACGATGCAACCGGCGAGTTCCTTTATTCATTGTTTGCCGTAGTGTTGGTTTCATTGATGATCAGCTGGATACTTGCCGTAACGTTGGTCCCCGTATTAGGCGCACATTTTTATCGCAAGGGCATGTCGCAATCACAAAGTGATGCGCCCTCCGCTGCACAACAGTGGTTTAAACACACACTTATCGGCGCACTGAAACTGCGTTGGGTAACCATTGCAGCACTCCTCGTTATTACCATTGTTGCCTATGGCAGTTTTGGTATGGTCAAACAAGGGTTCTTTCCACCATCAAATGCACCGGTATTTTTTGTGCACTATTGGGGGCCCCAAGACCGCGACATTCGCGCGACAGAGCAAATTGCCAAAGAAGCAGAGAAACGTATTTTAGCGCTGGATAATGTCAGTGCCGTAACCACATTTATTGGGCAAGGTGCTGATAGATTTACGCTGACATACGCGCCAAAAAGCGCTAATGAAAACTATGCATTCTTTATGGTCCGTGCCAGCGAATTAGAGCACATTCCTGCCATTCAACGTGCATTAACCAGCAAGCTAAGTGATTTGGATTTAGATGCCAATTTCTATATGGAGCGCATGCAATTTGGTCCAGGCTCAGGCGCTAAACTCGAAGCGCGTTTCTCAGGTCCAGATACTGAAGTGTTACGCCAACTAGCAGAAGAAGCCAAAGCCCGTTTATTTGAAGATGGTCAGGTGATTGATGTTCGTCATAACTGGCGAGAGAAAGGGTTTGCAATAAACACACAGTTCGACAACTACAATGCGGGAATTGCTGGGGTTTCGCATTCAGATTTTAGTCAAACCGTACAGTACGCAAGCAGTGGTGTGAAACTGGGCACCGTGCAAGATGGTGATTATGCCTATAATATCATGGCAAAAATGGGGAACGCCGATGACACGGCTCTTCAGTCTATTCGCGAGTCTCAAGTATGGTCTTCTCAGCAACGTCAGTATATTCCTTTTACCCAGGTATCACATGGCTTAGACCTTATGACTGAAGAGCTGCGCATTCATCGCAAAGATCGCCTGCGCACCATAACCGTTGAAGCAGAGCCTGGCGAACATGAAACCGCAGGCAAAGCGCTGGCGCGTATTCGCCCGTTAATTGAAGATATTGATTTGCCTGCGGGCTACAACCTTGAATGGGGTGGTGAGTTTGAAAGCGCTAGCGAAGCTCAACAGGCCTTAGGTGCAGGTTTACCCGCTGGTTTCTTAGTGATGTTCATTATCTCGGTGTTATTGTTTGGCCACGTACGCCAACCGCTTATTATATGGCTGGTTGTCCCCATGGCGGTAGTAGGTGTAGTCACGGGCTTGTTGTCTACTGATATGCCATTCGGCTTTATGTCGCTACTGGGCTTTTTGAGTTTATTCGGGATGCTGATTAAAAATGCCATAGTACTTATTGAAGAAATTGATCTTCAAATTGAAGAAGGATTGGCAATAAAAAGCGCCATCGTTGAAGCCACACTAAGCCGCGTCAGACCCGTAGCACTTGCGGCCGTGACAACTATATTGGGGATGGCTCCATTGTTGTTTGATGCTTTTTTTGCCGATATGGCTGTGACCATAATGGGCGGACTCACATTCGCGACAATTCTAACGCTTATTGCCGTTCCCGTTTTATATAGCCTGCTATTTAAAGTAAGTTATAGAAAAGCCTAGCAGCTTCTGAATAAATGTAACGTTAATTTGGCGCTTGCTCGATACGCTCTATCACCTTTGATAAAACGCTCGTCAAAGGTGCTAGCGCCATTTTAGCGTTTTGCTTCTACCCTTTTCTGCATAAACTTCATCACATTTCGCCACGACACTATACCCACTGGGTGATAATGTATGTCGACTATGGGTATGCACGATATCTTATTGTTATTGAACAATTCGATGGCAGTAAAAACGGAATCCTCCGGGGTTAAGGTGATGACTTCTCGGGTCATGATTTGATGGGCACGCTTATCTAAATGTTGCTCTGTCTCGCACTCGCTCACCAACGGTATCAATAAACGGACTTATCGCTTTTAAAAAATCGCGATCTGAAATGATTCCGGTAAGTACATTGTCATGTACCACGAGTAAATGATGAAATCCCGTTGCCGAAAATAGCTCTCTAAGCGACTGTAAGCTGTCATCCATGTGAACACTCACTACGCGCTTAGACATTATGTTCGCTATGCCC
>CATEEE010000005.1 GCA_949499045.1 Marinobacterium sp. xm-d-530
GGGCACGGTTCGGTTCTTTCTGTCATGACTCACCTCCATCAATGTTCATATTCTAAACTAAGACGACATCCAATCCGAAAACTGAATCTGGCTTTATTTAAGGGCACGTGCTTTACTAGACAACAGGCTGGCTACTAGAAGCAGCGTAGACTCAGCATAGGCCTCAATTCAATAGCGAGAGCTTTGCAGTAAAGTTTCTCATAAAACTGGGCAAGAATGGTTTCATCTCTAATGTTTGAAGGCCCTCTTTTCACTTTCCAGTCGATCATATGCACATAGTTGAGTCGCCTAACGTATACCTAGCATATTATCCCACTTATCCTCTTCCACTTTTTTTGCAATAGCAACGTCTACGTTTATGGGTTTAACCATTGAGCCAATTGCGTTGATTAATGCAACACCATGCTCTGGCGCCAACTTGCCAAGGGCTACAGCACTTAGTATTGCATCGGCTTTATCTTGAAAAGATTCAGCCTCTTCCAACTCTGGAATATCTACAGTATTCGCTTCTTGCTTTTTGGATGGCATTACCCGATCTAGTAAAAGCCTCATGGCGGCCATATCACCAGCCAATGCGCGCTCCTTTAAGGTAACTAATAGCTCTGGTAAATCTTCTTTTAAAGCCTCCCGAAGCTCTGTATGGCGATTCTTAGACCCTTTTGGTCTTCCGTTCGGGTTCCCGGATTGTCCCGCTTTAAATTTGCTCATATCTGTATATCCTCTGTTGTTTGCAGAATACTGATGGTTAATCCCTCAGCTTACCGTCGCGTGAGGGAATTAAACCTATAAAAGTTACTGACTAGCTCTCTGATAGATGTACCAACAAATAATTTGGTACTGTTTTTTGTTTGACCCTCGCGCACATTAACATCCCCTATTTAAATCTTTTTTAGTGGGTATACATGGCTTATGTAGGTGTGGTGTATCTCATGTACCAGCAACCAGCTTAAAAACCACGTTTGTGGTGTACTTCATGCACCGCAAATCCACTTTCTTAAAATTTCTGGTGTATCTCATGTACCGCAAATCTGATTTGTGGTGTATCTCATGTACTGGTCATTTCTTTAAGAACCTCCCAATCATTGGTTGGTTTTCGGTCTCTAAACGGTAGCCAAGTGAGTATCCAAGTGCGCGCCTTGCTTCCATGTCGACTATTGAACTCTGCCGCATCGTACATCTGAATAAATTGCCTTC
This sequence comes from Marinobacterium sp. xm-d-530, assembly GCA_949499045.1. Taxonomy (GTDB): domain Bacteria; phylum Pseudomonadota; class Gammaproteobacteria; order Pseudomonadales; family Balneatricaceae; genus Marinobacterium_E. The sequence continues at coordinate 1,195 of CATEEE010000005.1, forward strand.
TTTCAAGCTCATTAAACGCCTTCATAGCGGTGCGCCTGTCACAGCATAATTTCTGAGCGGCCTCTCTGGTTCCATATGCCACTGGCTTATCATTCCGCCAGTGAAGGTGTAAAAGAATAAGCAAGCTACGTGAGTACACTGACATTGACAAATAATGTTCAGATTCTAGAAGGTGGCGCGAAGTAGCTATAACGCCGCCCCTCTTATCAAATGGTAAGCTTTTTTTCTTTCGAGCCATCAGCCGCACCTCATTTCTGAGTCTGGCGCGTCTTTATCTCTATAGCGCTAGGTTGAGACAAGCCATCAAGATAAATCCCGTAGACATTCAGCCAAACATCACCGTGATAGCTGTTAACAGTTCCATAATTCACATCAAACACTGAGCGCGGTTCTATGCCTAGCTCACTGCTCTTAGCCTTCAGTGCGCGCCAGTCGTAACGCTTGCCGGTTAGCATTTCCACGCGCTTAATGGTCGCCCACTCCTGAGAGTCGTCTAGCTCGATCCTGAGCGCTTTCACCTCGGCCTCTTTGGTTTCCAGTTCCTCTATAAGCCGCACCTGTTCATGCGCCAGCTCTAGGCGGGTTTTAGGTTTGCGCTGCTGAGCTTCTAACTCCATCCAGCGATCAATAACGCGCATTTGTAGTGTCACATTCAAACGAGCAGAGACAGCCAGAGACTGGCGCTTGTCAAGTTGATAGGTTTCTGTGCTTTGCCCTCTCTCGTTATATACGGTACGAATTTTTCGTAGCGTGCCAAACGCTGAATCTTGAGCCATGCGCTCTACCGTTTTCATAGAGTCATTGTGGCGAACGTCCAGCAGATCGGTGATTTCCTTCAGCGTCATATAGTGACCCTCTGCAATCTCTGGTGCAGTTGTTGCTATTTGATTGTTAAGCATCGTTAAAGCCCTCCTGTGCGCTCTCTGAGGCTTTGACATTGACTTTATTGAACTGGGCTTTCTTCAGCGCCAGAAGCTTGTGCGCCTCTGACTGGCTCATCGACCTTTCAATAATGTTGCTTAATGCTACAATCAGCTTTGTTGATCTATTGCTGGTGCCCACTGTGGCGGTGGGTGCTAGTGCCTTTTTCATGGTCAGGCCTCCTATGCCATGCTCTGAGAGCTTTTAGCTTCACTGATTCGATCAGCTATCCACTGCTCTATGTCGCTGGAGTCCCACGCAACAATGCGGCCACCAAGAGAGATTGATTTAGGAAACTTACCCTCTGCCATTTGGCGGTAAATGGTGGGGCGAGATAGTCCAACAAGTGCGGTCACTTCGCTGGCTCTGAGTAGGCGTATGCTCATGCTTTAGTCCTCTGGGTTTCATATAGTCCAGAAGCTAGAGTGAGTTATTTTTATTTAGGTAAATACACCTACAAAAAAACGGATTTGGTTTTATTTAAGGTATTTTTCGAATTTATCGTAAGCGGTCTGTATATGGCTTATTGGGTCGCTATCAACATTAAATGCTTCTTCAAACAGAACTCGGCTCAACTTGTGGAAGGGAGTATTTTTGCTCCTTTTAGGAGATATTGGATAGTCGTGTATTACTAAAAACTTCATCAACTCGACCAGAAAAAAGGTGTATGTATAGTTTTTACTCGCCCCCTGTTTCTTTGGGCCGTGCTCCTGCAAATGATTTCTATAATCCGTTATCCCGTTTAAGAGATCACTAATAACCACTTCATAAGAACTCTTACCGTCCCGTCCTTCATTGATATTTCGGGGCAAAGTATATTTATTTGCTAAATAGAAGTGCTGATCTATTAGACTGTGCTCCCTCTCATGCAATTCAAACAATACCTTTAAAGATTTTGATAAATAATTTTCGATTCTCCTAAGCTCTTCCCGTATATACGGTACTGAATCCTCTTCTTCAGGTAGCGCCCTATGTTGCGCTACTGCTTGCTCTAAGTAAGGAATCAGTAAATCCCATTGAGTTTTAGTAAGAGTTGTCCTGTTTTCTGATTCAACTGATCGAATACGCTTAATCTGTTCTTCAGTAAAATGAAATGGCTCTACCCAATCTCCAATAGATCTATTTCTCACAGTCTATCTAACTCCAAAGCTGGCACTTATCACGTTACCAGCCTTTGCTGAGGCTCTGAGCTGATCTAGATAATCAGCCCACTTTTGCATCATGTCTGCGCGCTGCTTCAGATGCTTGGTGCGGTTGTAGGCTCTGCCGTTAGCGTCTTTCACAGCATGCGCTAGCTGTTGCTCTATCCACTCCACACGAAAGCCAAGCACTTCATCGAGTAACGTTCTAGCCATAGCTCTGAAGCCGTGTGGCGTCATTGTGTTGTTATCGTAGCCCATACCTCTAAGAGCCACTCTCAGCGCATTTTCGGACATACAGCGACTAGCACCTCTGGCTGATGGAAAGATGTACTGAGAACGCCCAGTGAGCTGGTAAAGGTCTCTTAGGATACCCAGCGCCTGTGTGCTTAGTGGAATAATATGAGGCGTTTTTGTTTTCTCAGCGATAATTTCTATGCGATGCTCTTCATGGTTAATGTCAGTCCACTTCAGGTGACGCAATTCACCAGGGCGACAAAAGAACATTGGGGATAGCTGCAACGCAGCCTTAACGATCGGTGTACCGTTAAACGCATCAATTGCCATTAGGAGGCGACCTACCGCTTGTGGCTCGGTGATCGATGCCAGGTGTTTAGTGGTTTTAGGTTTCAGCGCGCCTCTAAGGTCTGGTGTAGGGTCTCGCTCCGCACGACCGGTGGCAATAGCGTATCTGATCACCTGACCAGCAACCTGTTTAACTCGGTGCGCTGTATCAATCACCCCGCGTTCCTCAATAGCTCTCAAGGCAGCTAGCAAAGCTGGCGCAGTTATCTCACTAACTGGCAACGCTCCAATCCTAGGGTAGAGATTTTTTTCTAGTGAACGCCTGACCTTGTTACGGTATGCCTCCGTCCTATCTGACATCTGAGTTATCAACCACTCCTCAGCGATGGTCTGAAAGCTGTTTTCAGCGGCCAATAACTGCGCAGCCCTTTGAGCTTGCTTATGAGCTGAGGGATCAACGCCTTGGGTTAGATACGTTCGCGCTTCGTCTCGTGTACGTCTCGCTTGCTGCAAACTAACGTCTGGATACTTCCCGATAGATAGCTTTTTCTCTTTGCCTAGAAACCGGTATTTTAGATTGAACAGCTTTGAGCCGTTTTTCTTCACCAGAAGGTAAAGACCCTTCTCGTCTGAGAGCTTATAGTCCTTCTCTAAAGGCTTGGCGGCTTTGATTTGGCGATCAGTCAGAGGCACGTTAAAACCTATCTAGTCAAGTTCACGGCTAACGGGGGCCTCGTTTTTTTAAAACTTCAAAAAGCCCCCAGCGAAGCCCCCAGATTAATCAGTATTTAACGGACCAAATGGACGCCATGAAACAAGAATAGGCTGCAGCCCTTTATTTTACAAGGCTTTAAGAGGCTTAATGGACTTAATGAAACTATGGATTGGTGGAGCCTAGCGGGATCGAACCGCTGACCTCTTCGCTGCCAGCGAAGCGCTCTCCCAGCTGAGCTAAGGCCCCAACGTGGGAGACGGAATATTAATCAAGCTAACCTGCCTTTGCAACTGTTAATCATTCGTTAGTTTTTTGTTTTTGCATCGTACAATTTTGAAATAAATTCATAATATGAAATGTTCACTATTTGAAAAACTTACTGCATTGTGAAAAATACACTAACTTGATGACAAAATATTGGAACGCACTAATGAGTGAAACATCCGGATCTAAAATACAGGTAATCGATCGTGCCGTTCAAATCCTTGAAGCACTGGCCCGATATTCAAAACCGGTTAAGTTAAAGATTCTCAGTGCCGAAACGGGACTGCATCCATCAACTGTTCACCGTATTTTGCACTCTCTTAGTGACAATAAATTTGTCGAAGCCAGCGGTAATGGTGAGTATCGTCTTGGCCAAAAACTGATTCAACTTACCAGCGGTTTACACTCAGAAGTCGATATTCGCGCGGTCGCCCTGCCCCACATGGAAGCCCTACGTGATCGGACCGGCGAAACGGTTAACCTGACCCTGCGCGAAGGGGATGTGGTTATCTATTTTGAGAAAGCGACTCCCAATCGAATGATGCACGTTAACCAACTGATCGGGAGCCGTGCACCTTTGCATGTCACCGCTGTTGGTAAGCTTATGCTTGGTCTTGGTGGCGACTCCAGCATCGATGGATATGCAAAACGAACTAACCTACCTGCGTACACTCGCAACACACTCAGTGACATCGATACCCTTAAAAGAGTCTGTGATGAAGCAGTTGAACGCGGCTATGCGCTGGACGATGAAGAGGCTGAAATCGGCGTGGGTTGTATTGGCGTACTGATTTACGATCGTAATGGTAAAGTCGCTGCAGGCCTTTCTGTTTCAGCGCCCATAGAGCGACGCAAAGGGGAGTGGATTGCTGATCTGAAAGCAACAGGTGAGCGAATTTCTGAGCAGTTGGGATTTAGGTCTTAGGTGCAACACCAGACAGGCTTTTCAACCTGTCTGGTGTTGTCAATTTAAGCGATTGAACGAAACTCTTTTTCCCAAGCCTTAGTCTGTTTCTTAGACGGGCCACCTACGACATCCAACGCATGACGCAAGCGTGCACGGCTCATATCCGGGCCAAGAATCGACATTGAATCGACTACAGAGACAGACTGTGATGTTCCTGCAATTGCAACAAATAGCGGAAATAGGAAGTCACGAATCTTGATCTCCATCGCATCACTCAAGCCTTTTAGGCTGTTAAAGAGTGAATCACGATCCCATTCGCGCTGCTGATCCAGATGCCAAACAGCGAACTGAAGAATTCGGCGAACATCCTCCTCCTGAAGCGACTTATGAGCAAAGCTCTCAAGAGAAATTGGCATCATGCCTGACAGGAAGAAACTCGCCAGCGGTGCAACATCCGAGAACTTCTCAATACGAGGCTGAATCAACGGGATAATCTGCATCAGATATTCTGGATTTAGCGCCCACTTCTGGAACTCCGCAGCAAAAGCAGCAGGATCAAGCTCTTCACGAATCCATAGGCCATTCAACCAGCTCAGTTTTTCCTGATCGAATACTGGGCCACCCAGCGAGACACGCTGAATATCAAAGTTCTCAAACATCTGATCACGTGTGAACTTCTCAGACTCATCTGGCATCGACCAACCCATACGACCCAGGTAATTCAACAATGCTTCTGGCAGGTAACCCATGCGTTTGTAGAATAGAATTGAAGTTGGGTTCTTGCGCTTAGAGAGCTTAGATTTATCAGGATTACGCAGCAACGGCATGTGGCACAGCTGTGGCATATCCCAGCCAAAGTACTGGTATAGCAACTTATGCTTAGGCGCCGAGTTAATCCACTCCTCACCACGGATCACGTGTGTGATCTCCATAAGGTGATCATCAACGACGTTCGCTAAGTGATAGGTCGGCATACCATCGGATTTTAAAAGAATCTGTGCATCGACTAAAGCCCAATCCAGTTCAATCGTGCCACGAAGCATATCATCAACTTCACAAATACCTTCTACAGGTACCTTCATACGAACCACGAATGGCGCACCTGTAGCCTGACGCTTTTCTACCTCATCAGTAGGTAGTGCAAGATCACACTCTTTAAGTGCACGGTTAATACCCTGCTCCTTAAGAGACGCACGCAGCTGATCTAGTTCCTCACCGGTTCGGTAACAGATGAACGCGCTACCCTCTTCCACCAGACGCATCGCAAAGTCTTTGTAGGCATCTTTACGCTCAGACTGACGGTAAGGACCGTGTGGACCACCGACATCTGGCCCCTCGTCCCACTCCAAACCTAACCAGCGCATAGA
>CATEEE010000006.1 GCA_949499045.1 Marinobacterium sp. xm-d-530
GTCGATGGCGCACCCATTGTGCGAGCCTGGAACCTAGTCCACACCCAATCCAAAGTACTCTCCCCTGCTGCAGAGGCGTTTCGGTACTTTATGCTAGAGCGAGCAGAGAGTTTCTTAGCCGAACAGTTTGGGAGTTTTGAGTAAAAGTGGTGTCAGACCAGCTAGGTGCCAGAGTAGACAGCGGTGTATCTAGTTCAACACTGCGGTGTCTGGCTTTAGCCTGACATCCACTTTCTAGGCGTTTTCCAGTGGGGCGGAAAAGCTTACCAGCGGATGACAGGCTGAAGGCCTGTCACCGACAAGACCGCTCCTACTCTAATTACTTCCGCGCTGCTTTTAGCGTGTCCGCGATCATAAACGCTAACTCAAGTGACTGGTCGGCATTTAGGCGAGGATCACACTGGGTGATGTAGCGCTCTGCCAGTGCAGATTCTGTGATTTGGTAGGCACCCCCGACACACTCGGTTACATGGTTACCGGTCATCTCAAAATGAACACCGCCAGCATAACTCCCTTCAGCTTTATGGATTTCGAAGAAGGACTTCATTTCAGAGAGGATCGCTTCGACTGAACGAGTTTTGTAGCCGCTGCTCGCTTTTACGGTATTGCCATGCATCGGGTCGTTACTCCAAACGACATTGACACCCAGATCATTCACGGCACGCACTAGCTGTGGGAGGTGATCACCGATCTTATCAGCACCCATACGAGCGATCAGGTTGATACGACCTGCTTCGTTCTCTGGGTTTAAAATTTCTAGAAGACGTTTCAGATCATCCACTTGAGTGGTTGGGCCCACTTTCACACCCACTGGGTTTTGCACGCCGCGCAGGAATTCAACATGCGCATGATCTGGCTGACGCGTGCGATCACCAATCCAGAGCATGTGCGCTGAACAGTCATACCAACCGTTGGTCAAGCTATCCTGACGCGTTAACGCCTCTTCATAAGGCAACAGCAGGGCTTCGTGAGACGTATACAAAGTGGTCTCAGAGAGTTGCGGTGTGTTGTTTGAATTTAGGCCGCAGGCTGCCATAAACGACAACGCTTGATCAATCTGAGTAGCAAGCGCCTCATACTTTTCATGTGCAGGGGATTGTGACACAAACCCTTGGTTCCACTTATGCACCTGATGCAGATCGGCAAAGCCACCACGCGAGAATGCACGAAGTAGGTTCAACGTTGCTGACGATTGGTGATAAGCCTTCAACATGCGCTCAGGATCTGGAATACGTGCTTCGGCTGTAAACTCCGCAGAATTGACGTTATCACCACGGTAAGAAGGCAGTTCGACACCATCAATTATCTCTGTATCGCTTGAACGAGGTTTGGCGAACTGACCAGCAATACGCCCCACCTTTACAACTGGACAACTGCCCGAGAAAGCCAACACTACAGCCATCTGCATCAGCAGTTTAAACGTATCTTTAATCTTATCGGCACTGAACTCGTTAAAGCTCTCTGCACAGTCACCACCCTGTAACAGAAACGCTTCACCACGACTGACACGTGCTAAATCCGCCTTCAAAGATCGGATCTCTCCTGCAAATACCAAGGGTGGCTGTTGTTTAAGCTCAGCTTCGATGTTTTGCAGTGCCTTTAGGTCTGGATAAGTCGGTAACTGTTTAACCGGCAGATCGCGCCAGCTATTGGGCGTCCATACGCTCATGGGGTTATTTCCTTTAGGTGGTGTTTAAAGAGTTTGCTAGTCTACTAAATTAATGCCAATAACTGCAGTAGGTAGAGACCAAAAGTTATCGTGATCATCGAGACGAACGTCGTCAGAACGATGATATTGGCAGCAAGTTCATCGTCATCCCCTGCAATTTTCGCCATAACATAACTGGCAGCCGCTGTTGGCGAAGCCAGGAACAGAAACAGAGTCCCCAACTCCATTCCATTGATACCCAAATAGGCACCTATCGCTGTGAATACCAGCGGCACCCAAATCAACTTCACCAGCGTGGCGTTAACGGCTAGCCAACCAGAGAGACGAAAGGCTTTTAACGATAAGGTTGCGCCAATGCAGAGCAGAGCTAGCGGCAGTGACATAGAACCAAACAGATGCGCCGACTCCTCTAACCAGAGAGGCAATCGCAGATGCAAGAGTGACAGCAGAGCACCGATTAATACCCCAATAATCATCGGGTTCAACACCACCTCTTTTGCAACAACCAATGGTGTGGGGCGGTAGCGAGTACTGAAGACAGAGAAGAGCACGACCGAAAGACCGTTGTTTAAGATGCCCGCTAAACCTGCCATCAAACCCGCAACTTGTAACCCCTCATCACCATAGAGACTCAGCACCAAAGCCAAGGCAATAATGCCGTGATTGCCCCTAAAACCCGCTTGAATAAAGACAGCACGTTGATCCGGCCGAATCCAAAAGTAGGCTATGAACCCCATTAGAATCACTACCGCGAAGTTGGCTAGGATATAGTAGCCAAACAGAACAGAATCAAGCAGACCAACAACATCAGCTCGGTAGGTGGCCAAACCCAATAGAGTTGGCAGTGTCGCCTTGTAGACCAACATTGATGCGCCACTGATAAAACCCTCACTTAACAGATTAAAACGTTTTAGCAGCAGTCCGATGATGACCAGAGAGAAAATTGGGGCAGTAACAGCAAATATTTGAGCAAACAGCTCGAAGTGATTCATGCGATTCCAAGTCCATGTGGAGAAGAGCGCTATTATGGCCGATACCCCTTCTTCGAAACAGGGAAAAACCGTGATTTTTTCTCTACTTACCTGCCCTAATCGATGATTGATCGCTACAATAGAATTTTTCACATGCTATTTTCATTGGAGTCCAAGCTTGTCAGGTCTAGATCAGTTTATTGCCCCCACTAAAGCCGGTGATTTACGCCGTATTGGTGATGTAAAAGGGGCCGCCACCGGTTGGTTAATCGATCAGATACGTGGCAAGCATCAAGGACCTATCTTGATGCTGTGTAACGACAGTGAGAGCGCAAGTCGTATTCGTCGCGAGATACGTTTTTTTGCGGGTGATGCTCTGCCTGTCATGCTCTTTCCAGATTGGGAAACGCTAGCTTACGATAGCTTCTCTCCGCATCAGGATATTACTTCCACTCGCTTAGAGACCCTTTACCGACTTCAAGGATTGAAATCGGGTGTTATTGTCGTGCCAGCCTCGACGGCGATGCAGCGTGTCGCACCCAAAGAGTTTGTCAGTGGTAATGTCTTTTGGCTTGAGAAAGGCCAGCTATTAGACGCTGATAGGATGCGTGAGCAACTGATCGATGCGGGATATAATTTAGTTGATACGGTGTATGAGCACGGTGAATTTGCTGTACGTGGCGCTATTATTGATTTGTACCCAACGGGCACCAGTGCGCCTCTGCGTATCGATCTATTTGATGATGAGATTGATACTCTTAGGACGTTTGATCCAGAGACACAGCGCTCTATTGAGCAGATTGAACGTATTCGAATTTTGCCGGCACGTGAGTACCCCTTCCACTCCAATGCGATTGATGGCTTTAAACAGCGCTGGCGTCAGCGTTTTGATGTCGACTATGGCAACTGCCCTATCTACCAGGACATCTCAAGCGGCTTAGCACCTGCGGGTATCGAATACTATCTGCCGCTTTTCTTTGAACAGTGCTCTACCCTATTCGATTATCTTCCTGAATCAACCCTAGTGATTCAGCAGAAAGGGATACTTGAAGCAGCATCACAATTCCACAGCGGTGTAGTGAGTCGGCATAACGAACGTCAAGGCGATATCACTCGCCCAATTTTGACACCGGATGAACTCTTTTTAACACCTGATTCATTGGCAAGTGACTTAAAACGCTGGCCGAGCATTCGACTCAACTCTGAGCCGGAAGAGGTTAAACCAGGGCGTGAAAATATCGGTGCGACCGAACCTCCCAGCCTAAGCACCTCTCCCACGGCAGCAGAGCCTCTGCGACCACTGGCCAATCACCTAGAAAAAGCCACAACACCTGTTCTCATTCTGGCTGAATCAGCAGGCCGTCGCGAATCGCTTTTGACGCAGCTACAAGCGATGTCAATTAAGCCGGCTCAACTCGAAAGCTGGCAAGCTTTTTTGGGCAGCAATGAGACGCTTGCCATCAGCGTTGCACCGCTTGAACAGGGTCTCGCTATAACTGATCAATTTGAGGTGATTTCAGAGGCTCAGCTCTTTGGCAACCAGGTCTTTCAACGGCGCCGTCGCCAACGTGAACAGAGTGATGCCGATCAGGCTGTTAAATCACTCTCGGAATTGAGTATTGGTAATCCAGTGGTCCACATTGATCACGGTGTAGGGCGCTATTTAGGACTTCAAACGATCGATTTAGACGGATCAGCAACTGAGTTTCTGACTCTACAGTATGCTAATGACGCTAAACTCTATGTACCCGTATCCTCTCTTCATTTGATTAGCCGTTACACCGGCGCGAGTGAAGAGTCTGCACCGCTTCACCGTTTAGGAACAGAACAGTGGTCCAAAGCACGACGTAAAGCGGCTGAAAAAGTCCGTGATGCAGCAGCCGAACTGTTAGACATTTACGCACGTCGTGCGGCTCGTCAGGGTTACCAGTACAGCATTGATGATGCTATGTACGATCAATTCTCCCGCGCCTTCCCCTTTGAGGAGACGCCTGATCAAGCGATGGCCATTGAGGCGGTGCGCCGAGATATGCAAGCAGTCCAACCTATGGATCGCCTAGTCTGTGGTGATGTTGGCTTCGGTAAGACGGAAGTCGCTATGCGAGCGGCTTTCATTGCGGCACAAGCTGGCAAACAGGTGGCCGTGCTGGTTCCCACTACCCTGCTTGCGCAACAGCACTTTGAGAATTTCCGTGATCGTTTCGCCGACTGGCCTATGGAGGTCGATCTGATCTCGCGCTTTAAAACAGCTAAACAACAGGATCAGATTGCGGCCAAAGTAGAAGCGGGACAAGTCGATATTCTGATTGGTACTCACAAACTGATTCAGGGCGACCTGAAATTCAGCAATCTAGGGCTACTGATTATCGATGAGGAGCACCGCTTTGGGGTACAGCAGAAAGAGAAGCTCAAGTCGCTCCGTTCTGAAGTTGATATTCTTACAATGACAGCCACACCGATCCCTCGTACTCTCAACATGGCGATGTCAGGCATGCGGGATCTCTCAATCATTGCAACAGCGCCTGCCAAGCGCCTATCGGTTAAAACCTTTGTCCGCCAATCAGATACAGCTTTGATTAAAGAGGCCATTTTGCGCGAGTTACTTCGCGGTGGTCAGGTCTACTATCTGCACAACGAAGTTAAAACCATAGAGCAGACCGCTAAAGAGTTGGCTGAACTCATTCCAGAAGCTCGAATCGGTATTGGCCATGGTCAGATGCGCGAGCGTGAACTCGAACAGGTGATGAGCGACTTCTACCACAAGCGATTTAACGTTTTGGTCTCCACCACCATCATCGAAACGGGTATCGACGTTCCTAACGCTAACACCATTATCATTGATCGTGCTGATAAGTTTGGCCTAGCCCAGCTGCATCAGCTACGGGGTCGCGTCGGACGTTCACACCACCAGGCTTACGCTTACCTGTTGACGCCACACCATAAATCGATGACCTCAGATGCCGCCAAACGCCTGGAAGCGATTGTCGAAGCGAGCACACTCGGGGCAGGCTTTACCCTAGCAACCCACGATCTTGAAATACGAGGTGCCGGTGAGCTATTGGGTGAGGAGCAATCGGGTCAAATGCAGACGATTGGCTTCTCACTCTACATGGAGATGTTGGAACAGGCTGTAGAGTCGATCAAAGAGGGTAAAACGCCCAACTTTGATCAGCCTCTACACCACGGCTGTGAAGTGAACTTACACCTACCTGCACTGATTCCCGATGACTATCTGCCGGATGTGCATAACCGCCTTACACTCTATAAACGAATTGCCAATGCCGGCAATGATGAGGAGTTGCGTGAACTTCAGGTTGAGATGATCGATCGTTTTGGTCTGCTACCAACACCTCTTCAGAACCTAATCAGACAGACCTCTATCAAGCTGAGGGCCGAGAAGCTCGATATCATCAAGCTGGATGCGGGTGCTGGGTCAGGACGCTTGGAGTTTGCTGAAGAGACCTGTGTGGATCCTTACACCCTTGTAAAACTTGTGCAGACACAGCCAAAGGTCTATAAACTCGATGGGGCAACTGCATTTAAGTTCAGTGTACCGATGGAAAACAGTGAAACTCGATTCCAGACAGTTGAAGCCCTGCTTGATACACTGACACCGGCAGGTGATTGATTTGAACCTTCAGGAGCACATTAGAGTGAGAGTGATTGCAACGACCCTTCTGCTATTGGCTAGTATCGGTCAAGCCGTGGCTGACGATGAAGTGATCAAGTTAGCGGTTGCACCTGAACTCATCGGTGAAGAGAGTCTTTACACGGTTGAAGTGGTTATTTTCAAACAGGCCCAAACCGATAACGTGAGCGAAACCTGGCCGACCGATCTAGAGGACATTGAATTCAGCAATGCTGCGCTTCCAATGGTCAATGATGGCGAACCTTTAACACTGAATGAAGAGTTGCCAATCACCACTTTTGCGCTAACCGAACAAGCCAATCGCCTGACGAAAAAGGGGTATGAACTGCTCTATCACAATAGCTGGTTAGGTCAGTTCAAACCTGGCGCTAACAGCACGACCCTATTGCTGGACGCCTTCGGGAACTTCGAGGGAACACTTCGTATTGAGCGTCAGCGCTATCTGCACGTCTACCCATCGATCAACTACTACCCTAATGGTTTAAGCCTGACCGACGAGCCGGTTGAGACCATTCGCTTTGAAGAGTCGCGTCGCATGCGCTCAAAAGATCTGCACTACATTGATCACCCAGTCCTTGGGATGCTGGTGCTGTTTAGACCGGTTGAAGCGCTAGAGCTGGAGGCCACCGAATTGATGACCTTCATAGAGACGCCGAACGCTATTAACTAATTCGATGGCGCTTCATTAGGAGCGATATGAATGGTAGAGGTTGGGAAGGCAATCTCTGCTCCACGCGCTTCAACCAGATTAATAATTTTTACCAATACATCCTGTTTAACAGAGTGGAACTCCACCCAATTCACTGTTTTAGTAAAGGTGTAGACCATGATATCGATCGATGAAGCACCGAAGTGGTTTAGATTGACTATCAACGTTTGAGTCTGATCGATCTCATTATGGCTCTGCAACATCGCTTTAATATCGGCCACTATCTGCTCAACCACAGCCGCATCATCATAACGAACACCAATGGTCTCGTAGATGCGACGGTTGGTCATGCGCGATGGATTCTCAACCGCAATACTGGCAAACGTTGAGTTAGGCACGTAGAGCGGGCGTTTATCAAAGGTACGAATACGCGTTAAACGCCAGCCAATCTCTTCAACGGTACCTTCAATCTCTTTGTCAGGTGAGCGAATCCAATCCCCCACTTTGAATGGGCGATCCATATAGATCATCAAACCACCAAAGAAGTTAGCCAGCAGGTCTTTCGCCGCAAAACCGACGGCTAAACCACCGACACCACCGAACGCTAGGATACCCGATACGCTCACGCCCAAATGCTGAAGCAGCACCAGACCAGCAAACAAAAGAACCGTTAAGCGCAGCAGTTTGGCAACCGCATCAGCGGTGGTTCGATCAACTCCAGGGCGGCCTGAAACCCCCTCAATTAACTGCAGCTCAACTCGTTTTATCAGACGGATCAAGGTCCATGCCACGAGTAAAATATACGCTAACGAGCGCAAAGATTGAGTCAGAACCAGATCGATCTCATCCAATGCACGAGCTGCAATATCCAGAGAGAGGGTGATACCCACTACCCAGACCAGAAGACTTAAAGGGGCACGCACGGTGTCAATGAACACCTGATTCCAAACAGACGATAGATTATTGATGAATGGAATCAGTCGATTCAGCAAGGTGTTACTGATTATAGAGACATTAAAGGTCATCAAAAGAATCACGGCGCCTTGCAGCAACCACTGATAGTGATTCAGGGCAGGAATAGCACTTAGCAGCGGGTTAAGCACCCAACTTAACAATTCAGTCACTTAAAAACTCCAATAATCAACCAGTTAGACTAACTCTTTCGCCATCGTTCTTACGCGAGCCAATCGCTCTGAATCACTCGGACGCTTGGGTCTAGCGCGCATTCTTACAATTCGATCTGAGCCGACGTGGCCTATGTTTGTCAGGTGATGTAGTACCTCTTGCGCACGCTCAGGGGCATTGCACACAAGTACCATGTCACATCCAGCCGCCAACGCGGCATCGGCTCTGTCTGAATAACTACCCGTCTCTGCTGCGCCCTCCATGGAGAGATCATCACTGAAGATCACGCCGTCAAAACTGAGACGTTCTCTCAGCTGGCGTTGTAACCAAAACTCCGAGAAACCGGCCGGTTTAGAACAGACACTGGTGTACTTTATATGGGCCGGCATAACCGCATCTAATCCGCGTTTAATCAGGTTAGCGAAGGGCTGGAGATCTTGAGCATCAATCTCAGCAAAACTGCGTGAATCCACTGGCAGACCCAAATGTGAATCCACTTCCACCCAGCCATGCCCGGGAAAATGCTTACCGGTGGTCGCCATGCCCGCTTCATGCATACCCGACATAAAAGCGCCTGCGAGCGCTTCAACTTGTTCACCATTGGTACCAAACGAACGATCGCCAATCACCTCAGAGTGCCCATAATCGAGATCCAATACCGGAGCGAAAGAAATATCGATGTCATAGTCGCGCAACTCTGTTGCCATCAGCCAGCCGAACTCATGCGCCCAAGCCACGGCTTTACTGGGGTTGTCTTGCCAAGCTTCACTGAATACTCGCATTGGAGGCAGACGGGTGAACCCCTCTTTAAACCGTTGCACGCGACCGCCCTCTTGGTCGACCGCCACCAACAGGTCTGGACGGATCTGGCGGATTGCGGTCATGAGTTGTCGAAGTTGTGCAGGGTTTTGGTAGTTACGAGCAAATAGAATCAACCCTCCCACTTGGGGAGACTGGAGCGTCTCAACCTCAGCAGACGTTAACTCAGTTCCAGCAATATCCAGCATTAGGGCGCCACTGCTCATTACTCTCTCCAATTAATCGGTAATCTTGACGATCATGTTGTTGTTGACCTGATCAAACAGCTCAATCAGATCTCGATTTCTCATTCTGATACAGCCGTGTGATTTTGGCATACCTATTGGCTCGCTATCAGGTGTGCCATGTATGTAGATAAAACGGCTAAGAGTATCGACCTGACCGCCACGATTGAAACCCGATTCAAGACCCTGTAGCCAGATTATCCGCGTCAGAATCCAATCGCGTTCGGGGTACTGTTTGGCAAGCGTTTCTGAGTAGATCTCACCGGTTAATCGGCGTCCAACAAAGACACTATTAATTGGAGCAGAGTCACCAATTTTGAGTTTTACTTTATGCCGCCCAAGGGGTGTACAGCCCGACCCTTTTTGGTTTCCCGAACCGTTTGACGCTGTTGAGACACTCCAAACCTGCTCACCTAAATCGGTTAGCAACCTTAAGGTTTGATCAGCAATGGAGATCTCGACACGATTCATTAGCGCGCCCAGAAACGGCTCTGTGTTAGATTAGACCAAGCTTTACCAGCAACGCCCGTGATAGCAGAGATACCAAAGTGCTCTAGGCGCTCTTGCAGACTCTGCTTCACCTGATAGCTCACTTTGTAGATGTCAGCCTCATCTGCAGCGTTAACCAAATAGTCATCACTGGTTTCAATCTGATCGATAAGCCCATTAGAGATCGCGCGACGTCCAAACCAGACCTCTCCGGTCGCCACTTTCTCAATGTCTAAATCGGAACGATAGTCAGAGACAAACTCTTTAAACAGAGCATGGGTATCTTCCAACTCTTCAACAAATTTTTCACGACCTTTATCGGTGTTCTCACCAAACATCGTTAGGGTTCGCTTGTAATCACCCGCCGTTAAGACTTCATAATCGATATCATTTTTCTTAAGCAGACGATGAAAGTTAGGGATCTGTGCAACCACTCCAATGGAACCGATCAATGCAAAGGGTGCAGCGACGATTTTGTTCGCTATGCAGGCCATCATGTAACCACCGCTGGCAGCCACTTTATCGACACAGACCGTCAATGGGATTTGTTTACGACGAATACGCTCTAGTTGAGAGGCTGCTAGCCCATAGCCATGCACCAAACCGCCAGGACTCTCTAGACGAACAACCACTTCGTCGGTCGCTTTTGCCAGGGTTAAAACAGCGGTGACCTCTTGGCGCATTTTGTCGACTTCAGATGCTTGGATATCCCCATCAAAATCGATGACAAAGATCCGTTTTCGATCCTCTTCTTCTTGAGTATCGGACTTGGCCGCCTTTTTCCGAGCTTTAGCCTCCTCTTTCTCCTGCTTTTTTTGAGCTTTATGAATCTGCTTCAGACGATGCTCATCCAAAATATGGTCTTCTAGCGTCTCTTTAAGCTCGGTGAAATGATCATTCAGAGACTCAACTTCAATCTCTCCATCATTCGGTTTACGTCGTTTTTGCGCCGCTGCTGCGATCATCGCAAGTACAAGTCCAATCGCTACAACCCAAGTGACCGTTTTAGCCAGAAAAAGACCGTATTCAGAAAAAAATTCGACCACTGATTACCTCGTAAGAAAGTCGATTAACAGAGAGGGGTAGGTTAACATAGCCACTTCTAATGAGCGCTAGGTTTTTATGTCTTCAAACGTCACACTCACGCAAGTTTTTAACAAGCTGCAGGATCGATTCAACCCTGACAATGCCAAAGGTCTTAACAAGACGTTTCAGTTCTCGTTGAATGATGCGGACTCTTTCTACCTCACTATTGAGGATTCAAATTTAGACGCACACTGGGGAGAACACTCCGATCCAAACATCACTCTGATTATGGATGAATCGACCTTTATTGGTGTCATTCAGGGTGAAATTGATGGCATGAGCGCATTCATGAAGGGTCAACTGCGTGCCGAGGGTGATGTCATGCTCGCGACCAAACTAGGCAAACTGTTTAGGCATTGAGCCGCATCAATTTAACTAATAGGTTCGTTCTGTCGTGCCACCCAGTCGTCTATTAACGCTCTTGAAATGGCAAACTTGGGTGGAAGCACAACGGTCTGTAGTTCATCCTTAGTGAACCAACGCCCCTCCAATATTTCATGACCATCCGGTTTAATGTCGCCGCCGGCATACTGAGCAAAAAACGCCAGCATCAGAGAGTCAGGAAAAGGCCACTGCTGACTTTTGAAGTAACGGACGTTGCTGATCTCAACACCCACCTCCTCTTTCACCTCGCGAGCCACCGCTTGTTCCGCCGTTTCTCCGGCATCAATAAAACCTGCAAGGGTGCTGAATCGATTCGGGGTGAACTTGGCGTTATGAGCCAACAGAATTCGATCACCATCTTCAACCAAAGTGATGATACAGGGGGAGAGTCTGGGATAAGCGTGGTGACCACACTCAGAGCATTTTAAAACCATCTCCGTTAATCCGAACGCCGTTGAACCCCCACAGCGACCACAAAACTGATGATTTATTCGCCAATTCAGTAACTGCTGTGCTCTGGAGAGCAATTGGTACTGGAATGGGTCGGACCGTTCAAGCTCAGCACGAAGATCAACCACCTTAGCACTGTCTGGTACCTGTGACAGTCGGACAAGCTCATAGCCCGGCAGCACGGTGTAACGCTCAATCTCACATTCACTGTCAAAGGATAGGGAGAGATCAATACGATCCAACACAACACCGAGTTTTGGGTCAGCTAAGATCAGACGATTTTGATGGGCAACTAAGTAGTTCAAGAAAACTCCCGATGAACGCTAATACTTATTTTTAATAGTTATATAAAACTAAAGTATTAAAACCTTAGTTCCAAAATCAGAGGAATAACCTTATAATCTTTGCGCTTTTTTTGCTGAAGAGCAAAACACCTACAACAGTAAGGAACCTACATGAATCAATCAACCATGTCGGCAATTACCCGAAACTTTTTGGGCAACTCGCCAATTTGGTACAAGCAAGCAATTATTTTCTTCCTTGTCGCCAATCCTATCCTACTACTAACAGCGGGCCCTGTCGTAACAGGCTGGTTGCTAATTTTCGAATTCATTTTTACACTGGCGATGGCACTAAAGTGTTACCCCCTGCAACCCGGTGGTTTGATTGCGATTGAAGCCGTGGTTATTGGGCTAACAGACCCACACAATGTCTACCACGAGATCAGTGCTAACCTTGAAGTGATTCTACTGTTGATGTTCATGGTCGCGGGCATCTACTTCATGAAGGACCTTCTGCTATGGGTCTTCACTAAGATACTGGTTAAGGTCCGTTCAAAAACGACCATCTCTCTGCTCTTCTCTATCTCTGCGGCCTTCCTATCAGCCTTCCTAGACGCGTTGACGGTTACGGCGGTATTGATCAGTGTCGGTGTCGGTTTCTACTCGGTTTACCACAAGGTTGCCTCGGGTAAAAACAACGACTCTGCACACGACCATACGACCGATAACGACGTTCACGAAGAGCGCCGCCAAGATCTAGACAACTTCCGTGGGTTCCTAAGAAGTCTATTAATGCACGGTGCTGTGGGTACTGCATTAGGGGGCGTCTGTACGCTGGTGGGTGAGCCACAAAACCTGTTGATTGCCCAAAAGGCGGAGTGGACTTTTATTGAATTCTTCGTGCGTATGGCACCGATTACAATGCCTGTACTGGCCGTTGGACTTCTAACGGTTGTAGTACTAGAGAAGACCGGCACGTTCGGTTACGGCGCAAAATTGCCAGAGAACGTTCGCCAAATCCTAGTCGATTACGATAAAGATCAATCGGCCAAGATGACAAAGAAACAGCGTGTCAGCCTATTAGTTCAAGCAGCTGTTGCGGTATTCCTTGTGATCGGTCTAGCCTTCCACTTGGCACCGGTAGGCATGATCGGTTTAACCGTTATCATTCTACTCACGGCTTTCAACGGCATCACAGAGGAGCATCAGATCGGTAAAGCGTTTGAAGAGGCACTGCCTTTCACTGCACTATTGGTTGTATTCTTTACTGTGGTATCCGTGATTCACGATCAGCACCTATTCCAGCCGATCATTCACATGGCACTCTCGTTAGAACCAAGCCAACAGCCGTCTGTCTTCTTTATTGCAAACGGTGTGCTGTCGGCAATCTCGGACAACGTATTTGTCGCGACGGTCTACATCAACGAGATCCTAGCCGCATTAAATGCAGGTGATATCACACGCGAACAGTTTGACCACCTTGCCGTTGCGGTAAACACCGGTACTAACATCCCATCAGTAGCCACTCCAAACGGTCAAGCGGCATTCCTGTTCCTGCTAACCTCAGCGATTGCTCCACTGATTCGCCTCTCGTACGGCACGATGGTGTGGATGGCTCTGCCTTACACCATTACTATGTCGATAACAGGTCTGCTAGCGGTTATGTACGCACTGTAAGATCTGATTGAACTAAAAGCCTGTCCAGCTAACGCTCGGCAGGTTTTTTTATCTTTAAAACTTCGGTCGCCCTGCTTAAGGCTATTGGCCGAGTAAAGAGTTGTGCAATAATAGATTTTTAATTCTCTCACTAAGCAGTTGATATGACAGACCTACCCGCAAAAATCGCTTATCAGGGCGTTCCTGGAGCTTACTCTCACCTCTCTTGTACCCGTGTCCACCCAGAACTAGACGCACACGCCTGTGAGAGCTTTGCTGATGCGATGTTTATGGTTGAACGCGGTGAAGCACAACTAGCAATGATTCCACTTGAGAACAGCACAGCGGGTCGTGTCGAAGAGATCTACCGCTTAATGCCCAAGACACAACTGCACATCATTGCTGAGCACTTTGAACCGGTTAATCACTGCCTTCTTGCAATTCCTGGTACCAAAGTGGAGCAGCTTAAGCGGGTGACCTCTCACCCACAGGCACTGGCACAGTGTGATGGCAACATTCGAGCACTAGGCCTAGAACCTATTGCAGCTCTCGACACAGCAGGTTCTGCTTCAGATCTATCGGAGAATCCAGATCCAGAGCTTGGTGCTATCGCCTCTTCTCTGGCAGCAGAACTTTACGGTTTGGATATCGTTAAAGAGGGCTTTCGAGATGTCGAAGGGAATACAACGCGCTTCTTAATACTGGCACGTGACAGTAAGGTGCCGGAATACGATGCGGACAAAGAGTTCATGACCTCGATCCTGTTCACAGCCCGAAACATTCCAGCGTCGCTGTATAAAGCACTGGGCGGTTTTGCGACTAACGGTCTGAACATTCTTAAGCTGGAAAGCTACATGGCGTCAGATACTATGCAGGTTACTAGCTTCCACCTGGATGTGGCGTCACACCCACAGGAACCTGCTATGCAACTGGCCCTACAAGAGTTGCACTTCTTTGCCAAAGAGGTTCGCGTCATGGGCACCTACGCCGCTCACCCTTTCAGAAAGAGCAATCTAATCATCGAAGAGTAGTGTTATTCCGCGCTGCAGCATATTGATTTAACCCTTATGAAAAAGCTGACTAAAAAATCAGCTTTTTCATATTGTGCGATGCACAATTTCGGCTTATATTTAGGACATGCCTAATGGATTAGGTAACGAACAAATCCCTTGTGTTCGTTTTTCTTCATTTTTCATCGATTGAAGATTCCTTTTTGGCCCCGCACTGCGGGGCTTTTTTATTCCCGGTAACTGGCTATCAGCCTGTCATCGAGAAGATCGCCACATCTTCGATATGGCTCTAACAAAAAATCACTCTGCTTCAAAAAAGAGATCGACTGGATAACTTTCGCCATCCTGTTCGGTAATAATCAAGCGACCCTTCCAGACCATTAAACCGGTCGTGCAGACAGAGAGCTCCGTAACACCTGACCAGTTGTCACCATTGAATCTAAGTGGTGTCTGGTTGATACCCATATACTCAGTGGTCCCTTGCAGGTCCAGCCAGGCACTCTCGGGTTGCTGTCCATCGACTGTAAAGCTGAACGTCAGAGGCACCAAGGATTTCGCCGGTTTAGGGTTCATGCTCAGCCTTAATACCCTGCTCTTCTCATCCTCTGAAGGGAGTTCAATAAGACAGGGCCCAAGATTGACGTCGCAGTCGGTTGTAATGGGATCTCGCTCAAGGAATCCACTCAACACTGACTGCAACAGATAGACACTGACACCCAAGGGTAAAATGATTAGCAGTGCCGTCAGAAGCGACTTAACACGCTGCATTGAAACTAGTTTCCAACGTTAGCGGCTTCGATATCGGCTTGCATCTCTTCAAGAATCCAGTCGCGAAACGCCATCATTGCAGGTGTTAAGCCATGATTCTTGCGGTAGACCAGATAGAAGGCATTATGGCTATCCAAGCTGATATCAAATGGAGCAACTAAACGACCACTCTCAAGCTCTCGACCCAACAGTGCTGTATCTGCCAGTGCAATACCGATCCCTTCAGATGCCGCCGACACCGCCAAAGAGGTGCTGGAGAAGGAGATCGTCTTGTTAACCTCGGTTATAGAGATGCCCTGATCTTGAAGCAATTTAGTCCACTCATGACTGCGTCCAGAGACATTGATCAGGGTGTGGTTCAACATATCCTTAGGCGTGTTGAGAGGATCTTTACCCTCAAGAAGCCTAGGGCTCATGACCGGTGTTAGGAATATATTACGCATCATATGAGACTCGATTCCCTTCCAATGGCCCGTGCCGTAATAAACGGCCATATCGGTCTCGGAGTTATCAAAATCGATGTACTCAATTGATGACTCAACTCGCAGCTCTACTTCAGGAAAACGCTCTTGGAAACGCGTAATACGGGGTACCAACCAACGGGTTAAAAAAGCGGGAGCAATACTCACCTTAACCACATTCGTATTGGGCGCCGCAACCAATCGACGTGTCGCCTGCTCCAGTTCATCTAAGGCTATCTGAACCGAGGGTAAGTAACGCTCCCCAGCGGCAGTCAACGATATAGTTCGCTTCTCACGCTTAAAAAGCTCAACACCTAAAAACTCTTCAAGTGACTTTAACTGATGACTAACCGCCGATGGCGTCACACAAAGCTCTTCACTGGCACGGTTAAAGCTACCGTGACGGGCAGCTGCATCGAACACGCGAAGAGCATTAAGTGGTGGTAAGCGTCGCATAGGAGATTCCTGTAAGTGAAATTAACTCAACAATAAATCAAAAAAGGATCGTTTGTCGAGAGACTTCTACACCTTTAGTATGATCACAAATTGAACAGCGAAACGAATTAGAGGAAATGAACATGCCTTACACATACGCAACTGTAGATCTAGAAGCAGCAATCAAAGAAGCTCAAGCTCTTCGTAGCCAAGCACTGGCTGAGATGATTGACACTACAAGCAAACGTCTAGGCCGTGTTTTTGTTAGCGAACTTCGCACAACTCGCGAATCAGCGCTAGCACGTCTAACTCAGACTGCTTAAGCCTCAAAGCATATTGCTCTTTGGCCGGTCAGGCACTGTTCTGATCGGCCTGTTTTCTCTCTCGAGCGACCCGCTCACTCATCTTGATCAACACTCGACTTACTGCAATATTGGCAAACGCTGCCGTAACCGACGTAACAGCGCCTAAACCGCCAGAACAATCCAGACGCACATCACTCTCACCAAAGTTTTTTGTAGCACAGACAGACCCATCTAATTGAGGATACCTGGCCTGCTCTTGCGAAAATACACACTCAACACCAAAGCGTTTACCGCTTCGACTGAATCCAAAATGGCGCTTAAGTATCGACCGAACCTTGGCGGCCAATGCATCGTGCTGAGTTTTACTTAGATCAGCCACTTCAATTTTAAGTGGATCAATCAACCCGCCAGCCCCACCGATAGTGACGATTGGGATTTTTCTGCGACGACAGTGCGAAATCATTGCCGCTTTTACTCCGGCACTATCGATAGCATCGACGACATAATCAATCGGTTCAACCAGCAGGTCTTCGAGATTATCTTGAGTCGCAAAGCACTCATGCTCATGAATAATAAGATCAGGATTAATATCGCGAGCACGATCCGCCATCGTCTGAACCTTGGAAGCGCCTAAATTTGAACTCACCGCATGCATTTGACGATTAGTGTTTGAAACACAAATCTCATCCAGATCAATTAGGGTTAATTCGCCAATTCCACTGCGAGCCAGCGCCTCGACAACCCAAGAGCCAACACCACCTAAACCGACAACAGCGACATGAGCCGTATGAAATTTTTCTAAGGCATCCGTGCCATAGAGGCGGCCAATCCCTGCGAACCGATCAAGGTAATCAGAATTCATCGTCTGTAATCTCAGTCAGGACGACCTCGCCACACGTCTGGCACTTACCCTCCAAAAAGATAATACCGTGCAGCTCATACTCAACAGGATCACTCATGCCCAGATCAACCTTTTGGCAATGATCACACCAGGTATGAAGCAGAAGTTCCTCACGATCCTCTTTGCTGCGTAATGTAAAATCTCTAACAACTCGATCATCACTCATCGTTCGTGTCTCACTCGTTTTGTTGCCAATGTTCTGGCCAAAGATCGCCATTTTTAAGCTGACCCAACCTCTCTTTAAAGGTGTTTTTGTTGAACCACTCACCTTCTATGGGGCCTGCTTCTATCTTAAAGGCTTCATTTTGGTAAAGAAATACGATTCGCCAGGCATGCAGGTAGGTTCGATCGGCAGGCTCTCCATACCGTTGATCACCGAGTATGCCAGACCCCTCACTTTTCAAAGCCACTCGAATCTGGTGCGTCTTACCGGTTTTAGGTCGACAGACAAAGAGGCGCAGTCCGGGCTCAACAGAAAGTGTAAAAAAATCTGTTACCGCTGGGTTAGACTCTGTTTTAAGCAGTTTATAACTGCCATTACGCGCTGCTGTCATATCCCCTTTGATACGACCCTGCTTGCGTTTAGGCTTGGAATCACTCAGGGCGAGATAGGTTTTTTGAATGGCGTGTTCACTGAATAAGGTTGATAGCTTTGCAGCCGTTTCAGCGCTTTTAGCGAACAGAAGCACTCCCGATGTCACCTTATCCAAACGGTGCACCATCCAAAGCTTTAGACCAAACTGTTGTTCAGCAATGACCTGAAGCCCTGCCTCTCCAGCCTCAGAGTGCATCCCCACACCAATCGGCTTATAGATAGCCATAAAGTCAGGGTGATCAAAAAGGCGTTGCAGCGTCACAGCCAACCCAATACCTGTTTAGCAAACGGAATGGTCAATTTTCGTTGCGCCTGCAAAGAGGCACGATCCAATTGATCAAGGTACTCAAACTGTTTCGAAAGATCACGTGCACCATGGTTCAACAGATACTGGGCAACCTCATCAGCCAACACCAAACCTCTTGCGGCGGCCTCTTGTTGAATCGCTTCCCGCTTCTGCTCATCCGAGAGCACTTCTAGCTTGAATGTGAGCCCCCAAGCCAAACGTGAACGAAGATCTTGAAGCTCAATTTGGCTGTTTGCAGGTGAATCGTCACCACTGATCAGCAGTGAGTGACCAACATCACGAATGCGATTAAACAGGTGAAACAGTGCTTCTTGCCACACCGAATCACCGATCACAGCACCCACGTCATCCAAACAGACCAGCTGGAAATGCTCCAACCCTTCAAGCATCTCTACCGACAGTTCAGCCGTTTGGCTAAGGGGTAGATAAATAGCAGACATACCGAGCAGCTCTGCTTCATTACAGACTGCCTGAAGAAGGTAGCTCTTACCGGTATTCTCGCGACCGTATAAATAGACGAACGACTCTTGGGCCTGATCTTCTTGCTTATTAATTAAACCCTTTAACGCCGGTATAAGTGCACTTTGTTGGGATTGCACAAAACGGGCAAGCTTAGCGTCACTGCGAAGCTGAACACCTAGAGGGAGTTGCTGTGGGGTATTCTGTTGTGAAGCTGACATCAGACTGACTGTTCATCCTGATCGACTGCGTGATGGTATAGCGAGCTCTGTTTATAGCCACTGTGAAGGTGTGACAACAACACGCGAATGACTGCAGCCACCGGCAGTGCCAACAACACACCAATAAAGCCAAACAGCTGACCGCCCGCCATGATCGCAAAAATAACCGCAACAGGGTGAAGACCGATCTGATCGCCTACAAGCTTGGGAGTTAGGACCATACCTTCTAGTAGTTGGCCGACAATAAAGACAGCTGCAACGCCAATAAGAATGGTCGGATCTTGGAACTGAACATAAGCCGCTACCGAGGAAGATAGAATACCGATAATCACGCCCAGGTAGGGAACAATGCTCGCCAATCCGGCAATCAATCCCAACAAAAGGGCAAGATCGACCCCAAGAATTGCCAAGCCGATTGCATAGATAACACCCAGCACCAGCATGACCACCAACTGCCCTTTCATAAAAGCACCCAAAACGAAGTCACACTCTTTTGCCCAGATAGAGACCTTAGGCTCAAGGTTTCTAGGCAGTAGCTCAGCAATGTTGGCGACCATCTTGTCCCAATCTCTCAACAGATAGAACGTTACCACAGGGATCAAAACCAGATTAGCTAACCAAGCAGCAATAGCCAGTCCAGACTGTGTAATGGAGGATATCAGAGCGGTCGCGATTGAACCGGTACTCTGCCAGTGTTGGGCAAGAATCGTCGTTATTTGAGCCAGATCAGGTGTTGCAATTGAGAGGCCAAGATTCGCCTCTAACAACGGGATCAACTCTTGGTTAACCAATTCAATAACCATTGGTATGCGTTGTGCAACTATTTGAACCTGAGACGACAACTGTGGAATGAGAAGTAACATCGTACCAATCAGAACAAGCGCTAACGAGGTAAATACAATCACAACCGCTGGAGTTCGTCCCAGACCTCTCGATTCTAACCTGTCGGCAATGGGATCCGATATGTAGGCCAATAGAGCACCCGCTACAAAGGGACTTAAAACGGGAGCCAATAGATAGAGAAGGATTGCGATAACAATAAGAACGGAGAGAACAAACCAACGCTGCTGCATTATTCAGTCACTTCTTCAATTGATGAGCTCACA
>CATEEE010000007.1 GCA_949499045.1 Marinobacterium sp. xm-d-530
AGGTTTTCACCGACTCCCGGTAGCTCATGCACCATCTCGATATTATGCTCTGCTAAAACCTTAGCAGGGCCAATGCCGGAAAGTTGAAGTATTTGTGGCGAATTGATCGCACCGGCACTGAGTAGCAGCTCTTTACCAGTTGTCACACTCGCTGCTTGCCCATTAATCATTAGATCGGCACCTACTACGCGTCTGTTTTCGAGGCGAAGCTTGGTGACCTGAGCATGAGTCATAATGGTGAGATTGGGCCGTGCTTTAACCGGGTTAATAAACGCTTTGCGGGCATTCCACCGGATGCCATCTTTCTGATTAACCGGGAAGTAGCCTGAACCCTCATTATCGCCACGGTTGAAGTCCGTTGTTTTCGGCACATCAATCTCTTCAGCCGCTTCTCGAACCGCTTCAAGAATAGGCCAACTCAAGCGCTGCTCTTGGACGTACAGCTCCCCTTTATCATTGTGGAACTCATCGGCGGGTTGGTAGTGTCTTTCAGAACGTTTGAAGTAGGGAAGAACCTCTTTCCAGCTCCAGCCCTCATTACCCAGTGAAGCCCACTCATCATAGTCGCGCTCTTGGCCGCGCATATAGATCATGCCGTTAATTGAGGAACAGCCACCCAGTACTTTTCCACGTGGATAAATTAAAGAGCGTCCGTTAAGACCCTCTTCGGCATCAGTCGAGAAACACCAGTCGGTTTTTGGGTTGCCTATACAGTATAGGTAACCCACGGGAACATGGACCCAAAACTGGTTGTCACTGCCGCCCGCTTCAAGCAGAAGCACGCGAGTATTTGGATCTTGGCTTAAACGGTTGGCTAATACACAGCCGGCTGAACCTGCGCCAACGATGACGTAATCGTAAGTTCCAAGATCTTTCACTGCAGACATGGCGTTATCCTTTTCGTACTAATTGTTTTGTTTAGAATGATATGATTATTTGTGCAGTTAATTATGATTATTTTGTATATTTATTGTGCTAAATTGCACATATGGTTGATGATAAATTGAACTGGAATGACTTACGTTACTTTCTCGAGGTAGCTCGTGCGGGGCGATATCTTTCGGCTGCAAAGCGAATGGGTGTTAACCATACAACGGTTTCGCGTCGAATAGCCGCTCTTGAAGATGCTTTGCAGACCCCCCTGTTTGAGGCGGATGAAAAAGGTTTGCATCTCACTCCGGCAGGGGAGGCAGTTTTGCCTTTGGCGCAGCAGTGTGAAGATATCGCGGTATTGACCAAAGAGAGAGTGGCTACCGATCAGCGATCACTCTCTGGAAATCTCAGAATTGGGGCGCCTGATGGTTTGGGTAACCTATTTATTGCCAATCAATTAACCCAGTTTGTACACCGTAACCCGGATCTAAATGTACGTTTAGTGCCCGTACCGCAAAACCTTAATCTGATAAAACGCGAAGTCGATATTGCGATCACTTTAGAACCTTCAGAGAGGCGGGATATCCATTGTAAGAAGTTGACGGACTACCAGCTATTTCTCTATGTCAGCCGAGAGTATCTCCAGAAAAATGACGTCGATTTGGAGGATATTCAATCGATCAAACAGCACCCATTTGCCGGTTATATTCCCGATATCCTCTACACAGAACAGTTAGGTTTTAACCGATTAATTGATGACCAAATGATTGAGCGTTTTCAAGGGGCAACCGTGATGTCCCAGTTTCAATTTATTGCAAACGGTGGCGGTTTTGGGGTCTTGCCCCATTTTATGGTGCAGGGTGATCCAAGGTTTATTCAGGTACTGCCTGATGAGATTAACTTTATTCGAAGTTATTGGATACTGACGCCTCTGGAGTTGAGACGTCGTGCCAATGTGCGATCTATCTCTACCGAGCTAGAGCAGTTAATTGCGCAGCATCGCGATCAGTTTTTACCGCGTTCTTGAAGGTATCGTTCTACCGTATCGACAATCGCTTGCGTTTGAGGGTCGATCTCAAGGTTGATTAGATCACCGACCTTAGCTTGGCCAAACAGTGTGCGTTCCAAGGTTTCTGGGATGAGCCAAACTGAGAAGCGGTCCTCAGTCACTTGAGTCATCGTAAGACTACAACCATTTAACCCAACAAATCCCTTATCCAACAGGTAAGGTGCCCATTGCTTGGGGCGATCAAACTCAACTCGGCAGTTTGTCTCAGTTTTGTCGATCGCTGTTATCGATACTCGGTCACAAATATGGCCGGACATTAGGTGTCCACCAATCTCATCACCAATCTTAGCGGCTCGCTCAAAGTTGACCTTTGATCCAACCTCTAAGGCCCCAAGGTTGGATAGCTCTAATGTCGATTGGATCGCATCAAAGGTCGCTCTGTACCCTTCAAACGAAGTAATCGTTAAGCAGGTACCATTTAGGCCGACGCTGGCTCCAATTTGGAAGTTATCACAACAGTCAGCCGGAAATTCAAGCTGCAGTGTCATAAAGTTATCAGCTGGGGTTAGCGCAGTGACTGTCGCCACGCCTTGAACAATTCCAGTAAACATTATTGATTCTTCCTTTAGCTTTAGCAGTCCGAAAGCTAGCATGGGACGTAGATAAAGCAAACAGTTATAGGTTTAACAGCATGCACGTTCTTTTGACAGGTGGTACAGGATTTATTGGTGAAGCGGTCGCTAAGGCACTCATTGCTCGAGGCGATCTAGTCACTCTATTGATACACAAACGACCCTCGAAGGTTGCTGGCGCTCAATCAATATCAAATCTGTCAGAAATTAACTCACCGGTTGATGCTGTCGTCAATTTAGCGGGCTTACCGATCGCCGATAAACCTTGGACCAACTCGCGAAAAGTTGCACTGCGTGCCAGTCGTGAAGGCATTACGGGACAGTTGGTTCGTTGGATCGCTCAGCAAGAGGTTAAACCCAAGGTGTTATTGAGCGGCTCTGCGATCGGTTTTTACGGTGCGACTCGCAGTGATCGGGCTCTGTCTGAGTCGGATCAACCTCTGATTCAAGATTTCTCCAGAGAACTGTGCCAGAGCTGGGAGCAGATAGCGCTTGAGGCAGAACAGGAGGGTGTCAGAGTTGTACTGTTAAGAACGGGTATTGTTCTTGGTAAGGGCGGAGCCCTAAAGAAAATGCTACCCGCTTTTAAATTGGGGTTGGGTGGCCGTATTGTTGATGGTCAACAGATGATGTCTTGGATACATCTGGACGATGAGATTAACGCCATCCTGTTTTTGATCGATAACCCTGATGCCAGCGGTCCGTTTAATTTAACGGCACCTAACCCAGTCTCTAACCAGGAATTTACTGCGGTGCTTGGCAAGGTTTTGAAACGCCCAACTCTACTTCCAATGCCAGCATTAATGCCGAAGTTGATGCTCGGTAAAGAGGGGGCCGCACTGCTAACCGATGGTTTGTCAGTGGTTCCATCCAGATTGACTGAGCATGGATTTGAATTCAAACACCCTTCATTAGACAAGGCTCTAGAGACGATTATCTAAAAATCTAATCTTTAGGTGAGCGCTTTTCGGACTCAAGAGTTTGAATCTGTTCTAACGAAGTGACGGCCTTGCTGAGGTTTTGTTCTATTCGCTCTAAGCGAGCCTCAAGCATTTGAAGGCGTCTCACCATGGCGTCTTCGCGGTCGTTTTTCTGCTCTTCATCTTTTTCGATAAAGAAGACAGAGAAACTGGCGGTGAGCATCGAAAAGATCGCGATCCCAACCAAAATCAGTAGCATGCCAACAATACGACCCTCTAGGGTCGTTGGGACAAGGTCACCGTAGCCGACGGTTGTCATCGTCACCCAAGCCCACCAGAAGCCATCAATCGGGTTTTTGAACGCCGGATCAAGGCCTGAGATAAGGAAAGCGGCTAGGATCAGAAATCCGAGAGCGATGGCTAGTGTCACGCCTAGGTTATGCCTACCCAACACAGAGCGAAGGTCGCTCGATAGACGGGTGAATATGCTGGCAAAAATCAGCAATCGCAGTGATCTTAATATGCCACTCTGTAAGCCTAAGGCGTTCAACAAGATCGGAATCCCAGTCAATACGATGACCAGACTCATCCAGTTGCCTTTTAGGTATCGCACACAGTTGTCTACCAACACCAACATAACCACCAGATCTAAGGCAAAAAAGCCCCATATTACCCAGTCGTTTAAACCGATGATGGCGAGCTGATCTTGATGGTCAGTGGTTTGAAAATACCAGTCGATCAGTATCCAAAACGCAAGAAAAAGGAGTGGCCACTCAAAGATTCGGCCCCACTTTTTGGCCTTATGGTTCTCTCTAACATCAACGCCTTGGACTCCTAATATGCCCATTAAACGGTTGTGCTTATTGTGTTGAGTCACCGGTTGATCTCCTGAGTCGATAGATGAATATTATTTATGACAGCGGTGACTTAAGCAAACTGTCATTCAGCATGACCACTCTGTATAATTCGCCCAACTAAAATTTCGTTTGGATAATCATGTTATACGACCTAGCCCGCTCTTTGATGTTTCGCCTAGATGCCGAAAAGTCTCACGACCTTGCCCTGAGCAGTATGAACTTGGCTGCCGATTTAGGTATGCCGAAGCTTCTAGGTGCGAAAATGGTGGAAGCACCGACGGAAGTTATGGGGATTCGTTTTCCTAATCCAGTTGGCTTGGCTGCAGGTCTTGATAAAAATGCCGGTGCTATCAATGGATTGGCTGCTATGGGTTTTGGTTTTGTTGAAGTGGGTACTGTGACACCGCGCCCACAAGCGGGTAACCCTAAACCCCGTCTATTCCGCATTCCTGAGCACAGCGCGATCATCAACCGCATGGGCTTTAATAACCTAGGTGTAGATCGACTGATCGAGAATGTCGAAGCGTCTAACTTTAAGGGCGTACTTGGCATTAACATTGGCAAGAACAAAGATACGCCTAACGAAAATGCGGCCGATGATTACCTGATCTGTCTGCGCAAGGTCTACCCTTACGCTACCTATATAACGGTTAATATCTCTTCACCTAACACACCGGGCCTTCGTGATCTTCAGCAGGGCGATAGTCTCAATCTTCTTTTAGATATGCTAAAGAATGAGCAGGCTCGCTTGGCCGGTATTCACGGAAAATATGTCCCGATCGCGATAAAAATTGCGCCCGATATGGATGAAGAGGGTTTTGTTACGACCGCTAATCTACTTAAAACTTACGAGATGGACGGTGTGATCGCTACCAATACCACCATAGAACGTGGTGGTGTAGAGAACTCTGAGTTTGCAAAAGAAGCAGGTGGTTTGAGTGGTGCTCCGGTGCGCAACCTGTC
The DNA here is from genome assembly GCA_949499045.1 of Marinobacterium sp. xm-d-530. Lineage (GTDB taxonomy): Bacteria > Pseudomonadota > Gammaproteobacteria > Pseudomonadales > Balneatricaceae > Marinobacterium_E. The sequence goes on from CATEEE010000007.1 coordinate 5,255, forward strand.
GACGCGTGCTATACAAATCTTGGCACGTGAACTGGATGGTGCCTTGCCTATCATCGGTGCCGGTGGTATCACTGAAGGCTTCGACGCTGTCGAGAAAATTGAGGCGGGCGCTAGCTTAGTTCAGGTCTACACAGGCTTTATCTACCGTGGTCCTAAGCTAATCACTGAAGCGGCCGAGGCGATTCGTGATCGTCGCTTGCTGGGGCATCTATAAGCTTAAATATTGATGCTCAATAGCCGCTATTGATTAGCGGCTTTTTTGTATTTGTAGAGTAGGTCTAATGGGATATGGCAGAAGCTATGATCCTCAGGATGGCGTGTCAGTCGATCCTGGTGCTCCTCAGCACTTTTGACGTAGTTGGATAGGGGGAGTACCTCAACGGCTAATTGATCATAATCCTCTCGATCTTGAAGAACTCTGATAGCCTCATCCAAATGTTTACTCTCTCGACTGTAGATCCCTGTTCTGTACTTGGGTCCAATATCTTGGCCCTGATGGTTGATGCTGTAGGGATCGATGATCTCAAATAAACACCCTATCAGTTCCCTTAACGCTAACTGGTCTGGGTCGAATTGGATTTGTACGCACTCAGCATACCCATCGTATTCTGCGTCTGTTCTATTGGAGCTGCCATTGGCCCGTCCAGCTTCGGTGGAGATGACACCGGGTAGATGCCTCATGAACTCTTGGACGCCCCAAAGGCATCCACCAGCTAAATAAATTTGTTCCATTAACTCTGCTTAACGTTGTCGATTAGGTCTGAAGGTGAGATCTTAAAACGAAAAAGGCTCCTATGGGTATCAATAGGAGCCTTCATTAATTAAAGGTTGTTAGTGGTAACTTGGATTAGCCTGTATAGCTGAAACACCTGATTGGCCATTCCAGTGGGCCTCTCGCCCCTCGCGCCAACCTGTCATCCAGTGGCTGCGTAAGTCTGTCGTTGATACCGGACAATCTGACTGTGATTTACCCTCCAGTCCGGCAGTAAAACCGCGTTTGTATAGGGAATTGCTACGTTCTCGTTTCTGTCTTTTCATATATACGCCTCGTATTGAGTGAGTATCTGCTTATGCAGTGATTTTCGGCGACAACAATTGGTAGTCACAATTTATTAATAGACCATTATCGCGATTTAAAGTAATTGTATTGCTCAATCTACATTATCCCTCTAATAGTTTTAACCATTTCGCGTTAGCAGCAAAGTCGGCTGAATCAGTGACTTACAGATGAAGCGTAATGCTTTAAAATAGGCCCACTATTACGAGTGAAATTTTTTCATTTCATTCGTCGCTAACCAATCAGAGTGTTCAAATGAATTTATTCGTAACCTGCCCTAAGGGCGTTGAGTCTTTACTGCTAGCCGAGTTGAAGTCGATCGGTATAGAGGGATTAAAAGAGACTCAAGCGGGGGTTCAGGTCGAGGGTGATCTCGCCACGGCCTACACGATCTGTTTATGGTCACGTTTAGCAAACCGAGTTCTGCTGCTTTTGAAAGAGGCTGATGCGACCTCAACTGAAGCACTTTATAACGATATCAAATCGATTAATTGGTTGGATCATATTCGGGCTGAAGGGACTTTAGCGGTTGATTTTAACGGCCGTAATGAGTCGATTAACAATACCCACTTTGGCGCTCTTAAAGTGAAGGACGCGATTGTCGATTCCGTTCGAGAAGAGACTGGCAGTCGTCCCTCTGTTGCCAAACAGTACCCTGATCTGCGTATCAACGTTCATCTGCGCAGAACCACAGCTCAGGTAGCCATTGATCTGTCGGGAGAGAGTTTGCACCGCAGGGGCTACCGCCTGCAAACCGGTGCCGCACCGCTCAAAGAGAACTTAGCGGTAGCGTTGTTGATGCGCGCTGGTTGGCCTAATCAAGATGACTTTAAGCAGTTGGTCGATCCTATGTGTGGATCCGGAACCTTAATCACTGAAGCGGCCTTGATGATGGCCGATATCGCACCGGGTCTATTACGTCGCCGCTGGGGCTTTGATCGTTGGTGTCAGCATCAGCCATCTGTTTGGCAAGCGATCTATGAAGATGCAAAACAGCGTCGAGAAGTGGGGCTGATAAAAGAGGGTCACCCTCGTCTAAGTGGCTTTGATGCTGATTTGAGTGTTCTGCAGCGTGCCAACAATAACGCTCAAGCGTTGGGTGTCGAATCACTGGTCAAATTTGAACGTTGTGATTTGGCCAGCTTGTCACTGCCATCACCAGAGGACAAAGGGCTGTTAATAACTAACCCCCCTTACGGTGAGCGATTGGGTGATCGTTCAAGTCTAAGGTTCTTATACAGTCAATTGGGCGATTTCTTAAAAGCTCAAGCACATCACTGGCGTGTTGGCGTCTTCACGTCTAACCCCGAACTCGGCAAAGTGATGGGACTGCGTGCAGATAAGCTCTACAAGCTCTTTAATGGCGCACTGCCCAGTCAATTACTCCTGTTTACGGTCTACCCTCAAGAGAGTGTGCAGCAAAACGGTGCAGATTCTGAAGTTGAAGTTGCGCACCAAGATGGTGCGCAGCTATCTGAAGGGGCCTTGATGTTAGAGAACCGACTGAAAAAAAATCTAAAACAGCTCTCTAAGTGGGTTAAACGTGAGTCGATTGAAGCGTATCGAGTCTATGACGCAGATTTGCCTGAATACGCAGTTGCCATTGATCGATACGCCGATCAGATTGTGGTTCAGGAGTATGCGCCGCCAGCAAAAGTAGATCCGGTTAAGGCGTTTAAGCGCCTTCAAGATGCGATGGCGGTCGTTGGTAGAGTATTTGCTTTAGGCACGGACTCTATTGTGTTGAAGCAACGTAAGCGTCAGCAGGGTAACGATCAGTATCAACGACAGACCGAACAGGGTGAGACGCTTACGGTACAAGAGCATGGTTGTCTGTTCGAGGTAAACCTAAGAGATTACCTAGATACTGGACTCTTTTTGGACCATCGACCCGTTAGAAAGCAGATTCAGTCCCTCGCTAAGGGGAAGCGTTTCTTAAATCTTTTCTGTTACACCGCAACCGCCAGTGTCCATGCGGCCGCTGGGGGTGCGATCAGTACGACCAGTGTCGATATGTCGGCAACCTACCTTGATTGGGCTCGACGCAATTTTGAATTGAATAAGTTCAACGATAAACGTGCCGAGTTTGTTCAGGCCGATTGTATTCAGTGGCTCGATCGGCCTCGTTCAGAGACGTTTGATCTAATTTTTATGGATCCACCGACCTTCTCTAACTCCAAAAGAATGTCCGACATACTAGATGTGCAGCGTGATCATGTCATGCTGATCAAAGGAGCCATGGCACTGCTTGAACCTGGTGGACTTCTGATCTTTTCAAACAACTATCGTCGCTTTAAGTTGGACTACGATCAGCTCGAATCTTTTGAAATTGTGGATACCTCACACCGTACGATTGATCCTGATTTCAAACGCAACTCAAAGATTCACTACAGCTTTGAAATCCGCCATAGGGCATAAAATTTGTTGAATGCCCAAAGTTGGTACGCTACTTGCTAATTAATGCACAGTCTTGCAGCACAGAGTTTGCTGAAAGTGAGTGATTGATTTTTAAGTTATTGAAAACAGTAAGAAAAAAGCTTTTATCTGTTTTTGTTAAATAGTCTAAAACTCATCGCACAATCATTAAATGCACCAAAAGTGTGCATGAAATACAGAGCTGCACTTAATATGTGCATTTCTAAGCAATTTGAGGAGATTAAGGGTGGAAACGATCAACAGTGCCGTTGAAACACTGGTACAAAGTTCCAATACACTATTCATTTTGATGGGTGCCATCATGGTATTTGCGATGCACGCTGGCTTCGCCTTCCTTGAGGTAGGTACTGTGCGTCATAAAAACCAAGTCAACGCCTTGGTTAAGATCATGACCGATTTCGGTTTCTCTGCAGTGGTCTACTTCTTTGTCGGCTACTGGATCGCTTACGATGTCACTTTCTTTGCCGATGCGGCAACCCTGGCAGAAGGCAACGGTTATGAGTTGGTGAAGTTCTTCTTCCTAATGACCTTTGCGGCTGCGATTCCTGCGATTATCTCGGGTGGTGTGGCTGAGCGTGCTCGCTTCTACCCAATGCTTATCGCTGCTGCACTCTGTGTGGGTCTGGTTTACCCATTCTTTGAAGGCATTATTTGGAATGGTAACTACGGCTTCCAGGGGTGGCTTGAAGAGACCTTTGGCGCAGGCTTCCATGATTTTGCTGGCTCTGTGGTTGTTCACGGTGTCGGTGGCTGGATCGGTCTAGCGGCTGTGCTAGTTCTGGGTTCACGTAAAGGTCGTTACCGTAACGATCGAGTTGTCGCTTTCCCACCATCGAACATCCCATTCCTAGCGCTGGGCGCATGGATCCTATGTATCGGTTGGTTTGGCTTTAACGTAATGTCGGCTCAAACACTGGATGGCATCTCTGGACTTGTTGCAGTGAACAGCCTAATGGCAATGGTCGGCGGTATTATTGTTGCGACCCTTTTAGGTAAGAACGACCCTGGCTTCATCCACAACGGTCCGCTAGCAGGTCTGGTTGCGATCTGTGCAGGTTCTGACGTTCTTCACCCAATCGGCGCACTGTTTGTTGGCGGTATTGCCGGTGCACTTTTTGTTTGGCTATTTACACTGGCACAAAACAAATGGAAGATCGACGACGTGCTGGGTGTATGGCCTCTTCACGGTCTATGTGGTGCCTGGGGTGGTATTGCAGCAGGTATCTTCGGTAGCGAAGCGTTAGGCGGTTTAGGCGGCGTTAGCTTAGGTGCGCAGGTTGTCGGTACCTTTGCTGGTATCGCAGTAGCCCTAATTGGTGGCTTCCTTGTCTACGGTATCGTGAATGCAGTTGCAGGTATTCGTCTGGATGAAGAGGAAGAGTTCCGTGGTGCGGATCTAAGTATTCACCGCATCGAAGCAACTTCGGATGATCGCAAATAATCGATTCATTCCGTTGCTTTAGCAACACACAAAAAAGCCGAGTTAATTAACTCGGCTTTTTTATTACTAATCGATGTTTGATTAGTGGTGGTGGCCGCCAGCTCCGTGAACATGACCGTGTTCAACTTCTTCGGCAGTTGCTTCACGCACTTCAACCACTTCAACGTCAAAGTTTAGTGTCTCACCGGCAAGTTGGTGGTTACCATCAAGAGTGATCTGCTCGCCTTCAACCTTAACGACAGTCACCGGCTGCTCACCCCAAGGTGTTTGAGCCATGAATTGCATACCAACGTCGATATCTTCAACGCCTTGGAAAGCGCTGCGATCAACTTCTTGGATCAATTCATCGCGAATTTCGCCGTAGCCTTCAGCTGGTTCAACGGTAACCTGAAGCGCATC
>CATEEE010000008.1 GCA_949499045.1 Marinobacterium sp. xm-d-530
GACGAGGAGGGTATTCAAGATGAGTTGGACGCTTACAATCCATTGATTCCTGATGGAACCAATCTGAAGTGTACTCAGCTCATTGAGTTTGCAGACCCTGAAGAGCGTAAGGAAGCGCTTGGTAAATTGGTTGGTCTTGAGCACAAAACCTATGTTCAAGTGTTTGGCCATGACAAGGTCTTTGCAATAGCCGATGAAGATCTAGAGCGCAGTACTGAAGAGAAGACCAGTGCCGTCCACTTCATGCGTTTTGAATTGACCGATGAGATGATCACGACACTCAAAGCTGGCGCAGCGCTAGCCGTAGGTGTGGATCACCCAAATTATCAGCACCATATTGATGAAGTGGATCCTGAAACACAGGTCACTTTAACGGCTGATCTTAAATAGATCCTACCCCCCTTATGAGAGGGTGCTGTTGGGCATCCTCTCACTCTTTTATTTTGCAATGCACCATTCCTTGCTAGACTGCGTAGAAATCGGTTTAGTTCTTTAGACCCTTCGCCACGATCGAGGTTAATGATGCGTTCTTATCTTCTTGTTTTAGTGTTTGGCTTCTCTAGCATAGTTCAGGCAGCGCCTGTTGTGTCGACTGAATCGCTGAACGATTTAGTCTACTACCCAAAATTTTCAGCACCAGCTGAAGTGATCAGTGCCAATGATGCCGCACTCAGTGCTGAACTCTCTGCACGCATTGTTACTATTAACGCTGAGGTGGGTGATCGTGTGAAGCAAGGCGACTCTCTGGTTAACCTTGATTGTCGAACCTACGAGAGTCAGTTGGCAACGCAAAAGGCGGTGCTGAGTGAACTGCGCTCACAACGCCCTCTGTTAAGTGATCAATACGAACGTGCTAAGACGCTAAATAAACGTGGCAATTTGGGTGACGACGCTCTGCAGCAGCGCGAAACAGCGCTTACCTCATTGGACGCTCGCATTGATGTGCAAAATCGTCAGATTGAACTCGCTAGCATTGCAACTGAAAATTGTTCGTTGGTTGCCCCATTCGATGGAGTCATCTCAGCCCGAATGGCTCAGTTAGGTGCCTTAGCCGCTCCCGGTATGCCTCTGCTTCAGTTGGTTCAGACGGAAGGTGCTGAACTGGAAGCTAAAGTCGCGCCCGGTAAAGGGGTGGCAGAGAGTAAAGTCTGGTTTGAAACCAACGGCGAATCATTTCCTGTTGAGTTAAGAGCTAAATTACCGATTATCGATCGTCGCGAACGAACTCAAACCTACCGTTTCACATTCACCGAAGTGACTCCCGAGATTGGTGCTACCGGTCGTTTGACCTGGACAGCCATTCAACCTCATATCTCCTCTGAACTGTTGGTTCGACGCAAAGTGGATGGTGAGTGGAAGCTGGGTCTCTTGTTCGAAGAGCAGAGTGCAGCACAATTTATTGCCGTAGAGAACGCTATAGAGGGTCAGCCTGCGGCCGTTGATCTACCCGGGGATACACAGATCATTACCGATGGTCGTCTGCTCGCAGTAGAAGGCGAAGCGGTAGAGGTGCGCTGATATGTGGCAACGCTTCATCACCAACCATGTGCTAGCTAACCTAACCTTCCTGCTAGTACTGGCGGTCGGTCTGTTGAGTTATCAAGGCTTACCTCGTCAGCAAGATCCGACCATTAACTTCAACTGGATCATCGTGACTACACCCTTACCCGGTGCAACAGCGCTTGATGTTGAAAGCAAGGTGACGGATCCGCTAGAAGATGCGCTCCGTTCACTGGCTGATGTGAAGTTTGTATCGAGTAATTCACGAGAAGGTATTTCCAGCATCCTTGTTCGCTTTGAGGATATCGATGATCGTACCTTTGATAAGCGCTTAGCTGACCTGCGCCGTGAAATACAAAATACCGAATCTGAGTTGCCCGATGCGGCGTTGGATTCATTGATTCTTGAGATCACAAGTTCCAATGCTTTCCCAGCGGCGACTGTCGCCGTGACTAGCTTGTCAGATGACGAAAACTTGCGTCTACAAGCGACGCGCATCGATAAAGATCTGTCCCAGCTAAAAGGCGTTTCACGTATAGATCCTGTGGCACTGCCTGATCCAGAGCTGCAAGTAAATCTGGATGTCTCTGAGCTAGAAGCCTTGGGTATTACCCCGCAACAGGTTGCCAACACCGTTACCGCCTTCTTCCAAGATGAGGCGGCCGGTAACTTGGTGCAGGGCGATCGTAACTGGCTGGTGCGAGTTGTCGGTACAGCCTCTGATCCTAGCTATCTGGCTAATCGCCCTGTGTTGGGTGCGTCGGGCGAAGTGCCGCTATCCCGTGTTGCTAGTGTTGAGCGCGCACGTGAAGATTCTAGTTTCTTAGTACGTGTCGATGACAAACCGGCCGTTCTGTTGGCGGTGATGAAGAAAGAGGGCGCTAACACTTTGGAATTGGTCGAGCGTGTGCAGACCTACATGGACGATCGTAACGCCCTATCCCTTGAGACCGGTGTCGAGATGGTATTGATTGATGATCAGACCATCGCGACACGTAAGTCGATCCAAATTATGGAGAACAATGCACTGATCGGCCTGATCCTTGTGTTGGTGGTTGCTTGGCTCTTCTTGGGTACACGCATCGCACTGTTAACGGCGATCGGCATACCCTTTATTCTGGCAGCGACCTTCTGGGTGCTTGCAGGTCTGGGCGAGACCTTGAACGTCACCGTGCTGTTGGGTGTGGTGATTGTATTGGGTATGTTGGTCGATGATGCGGTCGTCGTGGTTGAATCAATTTACTATCGTTTGCAGCGTGGATTTACAGGTATTGCAGCCGTACAAGGGTCTCTCAAAGAGGTAGCAGCGCCTGTAACAGCTGCGGTATTGACCACCATTGCCGCCTTTTTACCGTTGATGCTACTTCCCGGTATTTTGGGTAAGTTCATGAAGGTTATCCCAATGGTGGTTTCGATCGCCTTGGCGATCAGTTTGATTGAAGCCTTCTGGATGCTGCCAGCCCACATTTTGGCGGCTAAAGTTGGTTTTGATAAACCAAGTCGAATTCAGCGCTTGCGCGAGACGATGACGCACCGAATTCAAATTGCCTATGTGCGCATGCTCATCAAGGCACTCCGTCGTCCTGTTCTGGCTCTGATTGTTGCGGTGTTGCCATTAATTGGCGCAGTGGGTGCGTTGGGTAATGGCTACATCAAGATGGATTTCTTTGCGGCTGACCCAGTGCGTCTTTTTTATGTGAACGTAGAGATGCCGGCAGCGACCCCTGTTGCGAAGACAATGGAAGTGGTCTCGCGTGTCGAAGAGCGTGTCCGTCAAAACGTGCGTGATGGGGAAGTGCGAGCGATCGCAAGCTATGCCGGTCAAATGTTTACTGAGACCGAACCACGCATCGGTGAGCAGTATGGGCAAATCTTAGTCGGTCTTAACCCTAAAACACCTGAACTACGAACGGTTGAAGAGATGACTGATGCGGTGCGTGAAGATTTGGGTGATATTGCTGGCCCTATTCGCATCTCCTTCTTGCGCCTATCCGGTGGACCACCGGCGTCTAAACCGATCTCGGTTAAAGTGCGTGGTGATGATTATCAAGAGATACGCGACGCCACTAATATTCTAATTGAGATACTTAACAGCAATGAGGATTTTGTTGATGTTGAGGACGATGCTGCTCGTGGTCGTTATGAGTTGAGTCTTGAGTTAGACAGCGACGCGATCAATCGTACAGGTTTGAACCCTGCGGATGTTCGTCGGACCCTACGTCTCTTGGTGGACGGTGAGGTGGTTGCCAGTATGCGAGATGCCGGTGAGCGTCTAGATGTGCGTGTTCGTGCCAACCCTGACTCGCTGCCCTCACTAGAGCGCCTATTGAGCTACCGCATTCCCGTTCCGGCGGGCGGCGCTATTCCGCTGTCGGAATTAGTGATTGAGGAGCGTAAACAGTCGTTGGGTAACATTCGTCACTACAACTTCCGCCGTGCGATCACGTTAGAGGCAGACCTTCGTTCTGGTGGAATGGATACCGTACAAGCCAATGCCTTTTTGGCAGAACGTTGGAAAGAGTATGAAGCACAGTATCCTGCGATTGATCTCGACTTCTCGGGTGAGTTGGATGACATCCAAGAGAGTATGGACTCTATTGCGATCCTATTTTTAGTCGGCGTTGGCTTGATGTACCTGATTTTGGGCACTCAGTTCCGCAGTTACTGGCAGCCACTAATGATATTGGCGACGGTACCGCTAGCGTTTACTGGTGTCATATTAGGGTTGATCGTGACGCAAAATCCATTGAGCCTCTACACCATGTACGGTGTCGTAGCGTTGGCAGGTATTGCCGTGAATGCCGCGATTGTATTGATATCGGCCGCCAATGACCGAATAGGAAATGGTATGAGCCTGATGCACGCAACACTCTATGCGTCACGTCGACGGGTGATTCCGGTATTAATTACCACACTGACGACAATGGCAGGTCTCTTTTCATTGGCAGCGGGCTTAGGCGGTAAGTCGCTGATTTGGGGTCCAGTAGCCACGTCGATTGTGTGGGGCTTGGGCTTCTCGTCTGTTCTGACGCTGTTTGTGATTCCGCTTCTTTATCGTCTGTCGATGCGCAGAGCGGTTAAGCGTATTGCTGAAAGCTAGAGGCAGAATCGTATTACCTTTTAATGCTAGCTCCAAGGTGTGACAAGTGCCTTAGGAGCTAGTGCTAGTAAGCAGTACGAAACGAAATTTTCTCGCGCATCAAAGATCAAAGTTAGTGGGTATGATTACCATGTCGCGCACAGTCATATGACGAGGTCTGGTCAGCATAAATATCAACGCGTCAGCAATCTCTTCAGCCTCGATTAGACTGCCATTTGTTCGAGCCTCTTTTAGTTTCTCTTCAGGCCAGTCTGAAAGTAACCCTGTTACCACAGGCCCTGGTGAGACGGACCCAATACGAATCCCGTACTTATACATCTGACGTCGAGTTGTTTGGACAAAGCAGTCAATCGCCCATTTTGACGAGGCATAAACAGGCTCCCATGGGGTCGGGTAGTGTGCCGCTAGCGAGCTGGTCACTAAAATGTCACCGGTTTCTCGCTCAATCATGTGTGCTAGCACTGCTTGTACGTTTTTCATCACCACGTTGATATTTAAATTCAGCATCCGATCAATCTGATCAGCGTCTGAATCCATTAGATCGCCGCCTACATAGAGCCCTGCATTGGCGTGAAAGATATCCAGATGCCCGGTCATCTCAAGAATACGCGGCACCATCTCTTTGCACTGATCCGGATCAAGCAAATCAAGGACCAGTGGCAGGGCCTTATCCCCGAGGTGACTGCATATCTCAGACAGTGCAGACTCATTTCGATCAATAAAGATAACGGTGGCACCTTCATCTAACATCGCTTTGGCACTGGCGTAACCAATGCCTGATGCAGAGCCTGTCACGGCAGCAATTTTGCCTTTTAATGGTTCGCTCATAGTGCTCTTCTATATACCTATCAGATGGTTTTAAAACGGTTGAGGGTAGCGCTTAAAGACTGCCGCTAATTCGCTTTGTAATTCCTCAGACAGTGGCATGTCAAACGCAGCGATGTCCTCTTTAAGTTGATCCATTGAGGTCGCCCCAATAATGCTAGAGGTCACGCCGTCAACTTGGTCACACCACGCGAGTGCAAGCTGTGAGGGGGTGTAACCAAATCGATTAGCCAGTTTCACGTATTCGGCTACCGCTTCATGTGCCTGCGGTGTATTACGATGCAGGCCGGCAGAGTTAGAAATACTCCAGCGGCTGCCCTCCGGCATAGCGCCGTCTGCATATTTTCCTGAGAGGAGTCCAGATGCCAAGGGTGACCAAGGTAGATAAGCGATCTCTTCGTGAACGCAGTTTTCGATCAAATAGGGCCAATCTTTGGCATGCAGCAGACTAAACTCATTCTGAATCGAAACTGGTTTAGGTAGATCAAACTCTCTGCTAAGTTTTAGGTAGGTATTGATACCCCAAGTCGTATCGTCTGAAAGACCAAAATGACGAATCTTTCCGGCTTTTATGCATTGGTCTAAACCTTTAAGGATATCCAACATTTGAGCTTCATGTTCAGCGGCTTTAATGTCACTGAACTTGAAGAAGTTTGGAGTATGTTTTCCAAAGTGAGGCGAGGTTCGGTTTGGCCAGTGCAGTTGATAAAGATCGATATAGTCGGTCTGCAGACGCTTGAGTGAATTATCGACTGCCTCAATCACCGCTTTTCCTGTGATAGGTCCACCACTTCTTACCCAAGGTAATCCGATACCCGCGATTTTAGTGGCAATGATCATCTCACTGCGACGGGATGGATTGCGAGCGAGCCAATTGCCGATAATCTCTTCTGTTTTTCCGTAGGTCTCTGCTGTGGGCGGCACCGCGTACATTTCTGCAGTATCAAAAAAGTTAATGCCTACTGATAATGCATGTTCGATCTGTTCGTCAGCTTCTGCCTGAGTGTTCTGTTTACCCCAGGTCATGGTGCCCAAACAGATTCGTGAAACGTCTAATTCACTGGTTCCTAAACGACTAAACTGCATGCTAACCCCTTATAAGCGATTTCTAATTCTAGGTTGTTAAAGCCAAGCTTTACGCTAACACACTCTTTATAGATTCAGTGACTTTATTGCAGGGTATAGAGAGCGGTAACGTTGATAGGCTGCTTCGTATTGATCCAATAGTCTTGTGTTTGGCTCAATACGAGTTTCGATCTTAGGCTGCGTCAGTATTGATTCAGGACGGGTTTTAAGATCGGCTAGCATCGCTAGACGTGCAGCGCCATAGGCTGCTCCAAAATCCCCATCGGCAGGCAGTAGCAGAGGTCGATTTAGAATATTAGCAAGTGTCTGTAACCAGAATTGCGAGCGTGACCCACCCCCAACAGCGATGATCTCATTGACGCTCGAGCCTGCTTCAATCAGTGCTTCAAGGTTGTCACGAATAGCAAAAGCTACCCCCTCCATAACGGCTTGAGTTAGTACTGTCTGGTCAGAGCTGTGATCTAATCCGGCGAAAACACCTCTTACCTGAGCATCGTTATGCGGTGTACGTTCACCCGAAAGATAGGGAAGAAAAGTGACGTTAGTAGGTCCTTTAGGCTCGGCCTCCAGTGCAGCATCAAGTTCAGCTGCCGACTTGCCGGCAATATTGGCATACCAGTTAAGCGCATCGGTGGCTGAAAGTATCACTCCCATTTGATGCCATGTGTTTGGAATGGCATGGCAGAAAGCATGCACTGCGCTCTCCGGGAGTGGTTTAAATCCATCAGTTGCTGCGAATATAACGCCAGAAGTACCCAGGGATAGAAAAGCTTGGCCTTCATTTATGACCCCCATGCCAATAGCGGATGCAGCATTATCTCCTGCACCCCCTCCTATGATGACCTGATCCTGCATTCCCCACTTGGTGGCAAGTTCAGGTTTTAAACAGGCGGCTTGGTCACTGCCCTCTACCAGGCGTGGCATCTGTTCAATACGCATACCGCCAAGTGAAAGCAGCGTTTCAGACCAACAACGATGTTCAACATCAAGCCAGCCGGTACCAGCTGCATCGGACATTTCAGAGACATATTCGCCACTTAACCAGTAAGCAATGTAATCCTTGGGCAGAAGGACCTTTTCGACACGTTTAAATAGATCAGGCTCGTTATTGGCTACCCAGCAGAGTTTGGGTGCCGTAAAGCCAGGGAAGACGATATTACCGGATATCGCTCTGAACTCTGGCATAGCATC
>CATEEE010000009.1 GCA_949499045.1 Marinobacterium sp. xm-d-530
ATAATTCACCTATCTAAACTGATCAAGCATTGTAACCATCAGCCCTTTGACACGTCTATCAAACAAGGAGTAGTGATAGATATTTTCGACTGTTATTTCTCAGAAAATGTACTAATCTGAAGTTTCATAAATAGAGTTTTCCACTATGTCAGCAAAGTCGCCAGAACTAAACTACACCATGCGCGTCGGACTCATCCCTCGCCTTGGTTCTTCAATCCCCAGCGACCCTGTGAACTGGGCTATTGATCAACTTAGTTACAGCCAACCTCTTAAATCGCCAGCGGCTAATCGGAGCACAGATCCAACCTACGAAGAGTGGCCAGCCCATTTAGATCCAGGTATTCACCAAAGACTAGTCAACCTAAATAAATGGGATAATGCCAGAGATTCTCTACGTAAAAAATATGCCAACGAAGAGAGAGTTCTCAGGCAAAAAATGGACGAAGCTCAATTCAAATATGATTTAAGGTGGTTTGATGCTGCTAAATTCAATCACTACGGCGCATACGGTGAAGACCCTGTAAGACAGAGACTTGGACACTTCTGGTTCAACCATTTCACCATTGGCTCGTACGACTCTTTCTACACCGCCGGTGATTTTTACGAACACCGAATTTTAAAAAATTTAAATGGTAGTTTTGCCGATCTACTCTACGAAGCAACTACGCACTACTCAATGCTACGCTATCTCGATAATGTCGATAACGTTTCACCCAATTCAGAAGTAGGCCGGCATCGAAGACAGAAAGGCAAACAGGTGGGTCTCAACGACAATTTAGCCCGTGAAATCATGGAACTGCACAGTTGCTCTCCAGCACAAGGTTATACAGAGGAGGATATCCACAACGCCGCACGAATACTGGCCGGTTGGGGCGACTACTCTTTTAACCCTACTCAAGACGGCAGAGATTGGAAAAGCACAGCTTATCCATACATCCGAAAACGCGCTGATACTGGTACCAAAGTCGTCTTGGGTAAAAAATATGGCCGCGGAAGTTCTGCACTTAGAGAGTTCACCAATGACCTGGCAGCACTGGATAAAACGCGAGAATACATCTGCCACAAACTGGCACTTCACTTCATTAGTGACGAACCCAGCAAAAGGGTCACTCAGGCATTAGAAAATAGTTGGAAAGAGTCGAACGGCAACCTACTTGCTGTTCACACGAAGCTTTTAGAATTGGCCTGGAGTGAGGGCGAAAATAAAGTCCTATGGCCAAGCCATTGGCTCTTCAACATAGTAAGAGCGGCTAACGCCCACTATTTTGATAGTCACCAAGATATTACTTCCTGGCAGATGGGACGAGAGATCGTCAAACCGATGCGCGAACTCGGTAATAGTTTTTGGGAGGAGCGCCAGCCTAATGGCTTCCCGCTTAAATCTAGAGAGTGGATAAGCTTAGAGCATCTTGATAGGCGCGTAAGATTTGCTCAATCCGTATGGAACCGAGCTTTTGTTACTGCCAAACCTAAAGAGATTATGGATCACCTGCTGGTTCCCCAAAGCTACCAATCGAAGGTGATGGAATTTGGTCAGGGACATGAACAGTTCACTGCTTTGACTGTAAACCGCTGGATGATGGAGGTGTAACATGCAACGTAGAGACTTTTTGAAATTATCAGGCGGTTCATTAGCACTGGCGTCCGTTCCTACTTGGGCTCGTACAAACAATCCAAATCGACGCTTAGTAGTCTTCTTCCTAGAGGGTGGGCTAGATGGCCTAAGTGCATTAGTACCAAAAGCGGAAGGCGCATTGGAAAGCCACAGGGAATCATTATTACCCACCTCTCTTTTGGATCTCAATAATCACTGGGCATTAGATCCATCGCTTCGAAATACTCACAAATTGATGTTAAGCCAGGACATTCTTGGGGTTCATGCAACCAATTTTCCATACACCAAGCGTTCTCATTTTGAGGGGCAAAACTTCATACAGGGAGCTGGCAAAGCCCCTTTTACAGAGAGCACTGGTTGGATAGGTCGTGGATTAGATCTAGTTAACTACGGTGGCCGAGCAATGAGCTTAGACACTCCTCTTCTATTAAGAGGAACAACGAGTATCGACAACTACTATCCGGCCCACGTTAAGGGCTCCTACAACCCCTCCTCTGACCTACTAAAAAGAATTCACTCAGGTCTATCAGAGCAGTGGCAAACCACCAACGAAAAGCTCATTGCTAGAGTTACTAAAAACACTTATCAATCCAATGATCGAAGTCCGAATGCGTTAGCCCGAGAAGCAGGCAAAGCACTGTCAGAAAAGGATGGTCCTATAGCCGCTATGATTCGGCTAGGGGGTTATGACACCCATGCAGGGCAAGGGTCTCGTCTGGGGTCTAAACTGTCTGAACTAGACCTGTGTATTCGTTCGTTAAAAGACTCATTAGGCGATGCTTGGGATAACACAACGTTTATTACTCTCACGGAATTTGGCCGAACCGTCAAAGTGAATGGCAGTAGCGGCTCTGACCATGGCTACGGCACCTGTATGTTCATTGGGGGTGGAGCCGTGAACGGAGGCGCTGTATTAGCTGACTGGCCAGGGCTGACAAAGAGCGACCTATTTGAGCGCCGTGACCTGATGGCTACTTTGGATTCACGAAGTCTGTGTGCAGCAGCATTGGAACATACCCTGGGCTTGGAGCATGATGA
>CATEEE010000010.1 GCA_949499045.1 Marinobacterium sp. xm-d-530
GCCATGATGTTAGCTTCGTCATCATTGGTTAGGGCACAAAATACATCGACATCATCGATGTTCTCTTCTAGAAGCAGTTCGGAGTCAGAGGCACTGCCGTGCAATACGATGGTGCGGTTTAGGTCGCGTGCCAGGTGGTTGCATCGATCAAGGTTGCGTTCAATCAACTTAACTTGGAAGTCATCCTCAATCGACTCGGCTAGACGGAATCCGATGTTCCCGCCGCCAGCAATCATGATGCGCTTGTAAGGGTTGTCTAATCGGCGAAGTTCACCCATAACTGAGCGAATATCCCCCGCAGCGGCAATAAAGAAGACCTCATCGTCCGCCTCAATTACAGTATCGCCGGTTGGAATAATAGGACGATCCTGTCTGAAAATGGCTGCTACACGGGTATCGACATTGGGCATGTGCGCTCTGAGTAGAGCGATTTCACGACCAACTAAAGGTCCGCCGTAGTAGGCTTTTACCGCAACCAGTTGCGCGGCACCATCGGCAAAATCAAGAACCTGTAGAGCCCCGGGGTGATGAATCATTCGCGCAATGTGTTGTGTGACCAAGTGCTCAGGGCTGATCAAAACATCAATAGGGATGCCGGCCACGTTGTTCTCTTTTTGTGTATTGAATAGCTTACCTTCAGAGTAGTTGTAAGCTTGGTCGCGAACACGGGCGATTAACTTGGGCACGCGAAAGTGTGACCAGGCTACCTGACAGGCGACCATGTTGATCTCGTCTGAGTTGGTCACTGCGATCAGCATGTCGGCATCTTCCACGCCAGCGCTATGTAAAATAGTGGGTAGGGATGCTTGTCCTTCTACAGTACGAATATCGAGGCGATCAGCGAGCTCTCTGAGTCTTGGGCCATCGACATCGATGACCGTAATATCGTTAGATTCGCTGGCGAGATGCTCTGCGAGTGAGCCACCAACTTGTCCTGCACCCAGAATAACAACGTTCATGTAACGCTTAAGCCTCTTCTATTCGCTTGATACGGGCGTAGTAGAAGCCATCATGGCCTCCATTTTGTGGAAAAAGCTGCCGGCCGGCAGGTCTCTCGATACCCCATTCAGCGACTATTTTGCACTCTTTAGCATCCGAGTGCTCTTTTAAAAATCGTTCGACAACACGCTCATTCTCTTGTGTGAACACAGAGCAAGTTGCATAAAGCAATGTACCACCTGGCTTGAGCATATCCCATAGGTTATTAAGGATCTCAATTTGGGTCGTAGCCAGGCCGAGCAGATCTTCATTACGACGCAGAACCTTGATGTCTGGATTGCGACGAATGACACCGGTTGCACTGCAGGGTGCATCAACCAAAATGCGATCGTAAGCGTCACCGCTCCACCAATCACGCTGTGCAGCATCACCGACAATGACGCCAGCACTTAGCTCTAGTCGTTCTAAATTCTCTTCGATGCGGGCAACTCGGCGAGGCTCGAGTTCCAGTGCATCAATCTCGATGTCATCTTTCAGTTCAAGAAGGTGACAGAGTTTGCCACCCGGTGCAGCACAGGCATCAAGGATACGTTCACCCGCTTCTACGCCGAGCAGTTCTGCCGCCAGTTGCGCTGCTTCATCTTGAACAGAGACGTGCCCTTCTGCAAAGTGTGGCAATTTATCCACAGAGCAGGGAGTAGTTAGGTAAATAGCATCGCTAGAAAACACTCCTGCGTTCGCTTCGATCCCTGAACTGTTGAGAATATTAAGGTAGGTATCACGATCGCTTTTCGCACGATTGACCCTTAGACACATCGGTGGACTCTGATCGTTCTCAGCCATTAAGTCCTGCCAGTGGTCGGGCCAATTGTGCTTTAGTTTGGCGATCATCCACTCAGGATGATTCCAGCGGCCAGTCTCCGTCTGTTGGATGTCCGCTTCTAAGCTATCCTTCTCACGCTGGTAACGACGCAATACCGCATTCAACAGTTTGGCGGCCCAAGGCTTATCCATCTGTTTAGCACCTTCAACGGTCTCGTTGATGACAGCATGTTCAGCCGTTGCAAGGTGTCTCAACTGATAGAGTGCACTTAATAGAAGGGCGTAGACGTCAGTGTCTTCCTCTCTAAACGGCTTACGTAAACACTCACGGCTGATCGCTTCAAGCTGAGGGTAAAAACGCAGCGTTCCGTAGCAGATCTCCTGAAACAGAGCGCGATCACGAGGCTCTACACGAGAGAGCATGCCTGGCAGTCGGCTTGATAGGGAACCGTTGTGTTGTAAAAGCTGCGTTAGAAAGACAGCAACTTGCACCCTTAGGTTGGTAGAATTATTCAAAGCACATACCCTCTACAAACGGATGGTTGTTTGAATTGAGTAGGGCCGATGCTTCCGTTGCGCGTCCGCCTGGCATTTGAATGGTTTTGATCAGTAGAGAACCCTCGCCACAACCGATCAGAACTCCCTGTTTATCGGCTTTAATCAGCGCGCCAGCTTCACCAGTTTCCGATTGTGCTTGTGCTTTCCAGATTCGCACACTTTTATCCTCTAATGAGGTATAAGCGACTGGCCAAGGGGAGAGACCGCGAACTTGGCGTGCGATTGCTTCAGCCGATTGGTTCCAGTCGATTTTACCCTCAGCTTTCTCAAGTTTATTGGCATAGTTCGCTAACGCATCGTCTTGAACTTCTGGAGTCAGCTCGCCTGATAACAGCGCCGGAAGTTGCTCAACCAGCATGTTGGAGCCTAACACCGCTAATCGATCATGCAGTTCGCCACTGCTCTCTTGTGCATCAATTGGCGTGAATACCTTAGCGAGCATCGGCCCAGTATCAAGACCAGCTTCCATCTGCATTAGCGTTACACCGGTCTCTGGGTCACCGGCCAGTAGTGCGCGGTGGATCGGAGCAGCGCCACGCCAGCGGGGTAAAATAGAAGCGTGTACGTTAACGCAACCCAGTTTAGGTGTATCTAAAACAACCTGCGGCAGTATCAAGCCGTAGGCAACAACAATCATTAAATCAGCGTCGATTGCGGCCAATTCCTCTTGAGCCGCTTCATCACGCAATGAGAGTGGTTGAAAGACTGGGATGTTGGCTTCCAATGCGATCTGCTTAACCGGACTTGCCTGTAATTTTCTTCCGCGGCCCGCTGGACGATCAGGTTGGGTGTAAACGGCCACCACATTAAAGCTGGCATCAATCAGAGCCTTTAAATGTGAAGCGGCAAAATCGGGAGTACCGGCAAAAATAATTTTAGACAATTCAATATCCTAAAATGAAACAGGCTTGCCAAGGTGAGCGGCAAGCCTGTCTGATCTTTAAGCCTGTGCGGCTTCTAACTTATGTTTCTTCTCAAGTTTTCCGCGGATTCGATCGCGTTTTAATCTTGAGATATGGTCAACAAACAACTTGCCGTTTAGATGGTCCAGCTCGTGCTGAATACAGACCGCGAGTAAACCCTCGGCGATTAACTCATAAGGCTCGCCATCACGACCAACAGCGTTCAGCTTAACGCGCTCTGGACGAACAACGTTTTCGTAGAAACCAGGGACAGAGAGGCAGCCCTCTTGCATCTGCTCAGTCTCGTCGGTTAATACTTCAAAAGAGGGGTTAATAAGAACCAGCGGCTCATTACCCTCTTCGGATATATCGATTACAACGATCTGTTTGTGGATATTGACCTGGGTGGCGGCCAAGCCAATTCCCGGTGCGTCGTACATGGTTTCAAACATGTCATCGATGATCTTACGTATCTCATCGTCGACCTTCTCGACCGGCTCAGCAATGGTGCGCAGGCGCGGGTCTGGAAACTCTAAAATTTTAAGCAGTGCCATACCGTTTGGTGATCTCTCTCAATTCGATAGCTAGTAACATTGTTAATATTGTCTATTATACCTATTAGTACTCTGTTTGCATGTGATACAAGCGATGCAGTGCAATCGAATAGATAAGCGTCAAACGCTGAAGGACAGTATGTTTAAACGGATAAAACAGATCGCCGCCGTTGCATTGGGTGTAACCTCTTTGCTGACCCAAGCTGATACCATCAAATTGGCGCAAGATGCACCCTCTGAATACACCGTTGTCAAAGGGGACACTCTTTGGGATATCTCAGCTCGTTTTTTGAAAAGTCCTTGGTTGTGGCCTAAGGTTTGGGAGGTCAACTCGCAGATCTATAACCCTCATCTTATCTATCCAGGGGATGTCATCTATCTCTATTGGGAGAATGGTGAGCCGCGTCTGGGTCGTAAGCCGGGTACTGTGGTGTTAACACCCGAGGTTAAAACCGTACCACGTGAAGAGGCCGTTACTTCTATTCCACTGCGTGATGTTCAAGCTTTTCTCAATGATAGTCGGGTCGTTGATGATCAAATGTTAACCGATGCACCCTACGTGCTCGGTGGAAAAAATCAGCGTATCCTCGCGGCAAATGACGACCGGGTCTATGTTCGTGGTGAGCTGTTAGATAATAGCCGCCAACAGTCACTTTACCGCCCTTTAACTCAGTATGTTGATCCCAATACGGGTGAGTCTTTGGGTTATGAGCTTCACCGCGTTGCAGATGCGCTTGTTAGCGCATCTGAGAACGACATGATCAGTGTCGATATTCGCAACAGCCTCGAAGAGGTGCGTTTAAAAGATGTTCTGATACCAACTGGGGAATCGCCACTGGTTACTCGTTTCATGCCGCGCCCTGGTCCTGAGCTTAGAAATGTTGAAGTCATTGCGGTGTTAAATGGCGTGGCCAATATTGGTCAATTCAACAGCGTCACCATTAATGCCGGTGAGCGAGAGGGCATAGAGCCAGGCAGTGTCTATGCGATCTACAATCGTGGCGAAGAGATTCGTGACCCTAAAACAGGCGAGAAACTCCAATTGCCAGCAGAGCGTGCCGGTGAGTTGATGGTCTACAAAACCTTCGATAAGGTCAGCTATGCGCTGGTGATGCGTGCAACCGAAGTGATTCAGGTCGGCGATCCGCTTCGTCAGCCTTAATAGCCACAATAATAGAAAATAGCTGTACAAGGATGTGCAGTATCAGGAGCAAGGATGCCAGCCGAATTGATCGATTGGGTTGCGCTGCGCCTTTTGGCCATGCGACCCGCTTCCAATCTGAAATTTATTAAACACTCTGACTGGCCTGAACGGTTAAAAGACTCTAAGTGTCTGGCCGAGCAGTTAGAGCTATTTAACGAAAGTCAGTACGCCGTAAAGCAGATAACATCACTGTACGATCATGCTGAAAAGCATCTAAATGTTATTAAAAGTATTGATTGTGACGTTATTAGCATCGAAGATGTTCGATATCCCCAACTTCTTAAAGCGATCTACGATCCGCCGGTAGTGCTTTTTTCTAAAGGTAATGTTCGGGCTTTGAGTGAACCTCAAGTGGCGATGGTGGGTGGGCGAAAATCGTCCAGTTTGGCACGTGCAACCGCCCAGCGATTTGCGCAAGAGTTAACACAATCGGGCGTTCATGTTACCAGCGGTTTAGCGATAGGTATCGATCACGCTGCCCATATGGGCGCAATACAAGCTGGCCCCTCAACAACAATAGCCGTAATGGCAAACGGCCCAGATCTAGTCTATCCACAGCGGCATCAGCGGCTGGCGCAACAGATCTTGGATTCTGGCGGTCTATTGGTGACCGAACAGCTCCCCGGCATCCAGCCCAGGCCCTACCTTTTTCCTGAGCGTAATCGCATCATCAGTGGCATGAGTTTGGGAACCCTAGTCGTTGAAGCCGCCATCAAGAGTGGATCGCTGGTCACAGCACGTTTGGCGTTAGAGCAGGGACGTGAGGTGTTTGCCATACCGGGTGCGATTACTAATGAGTTAGCACGAGGCTGTCACCATCTTATAAAAGAGGGGGCTCAGCTGGTTGAATCGGTCACCGATATATTGGCATCACTCTATCTGCCGCTCTCGACAGATCGTTTAGAGAAGCGACATATTGAGACGGATAACCCAATAATTCATGCACTGAATCAACAATCCTTAACAGCGGATCAGCTTGCCGCAAAACTGACTATTCCGATTGGGCAGCTTCAAAGTCTGCTCGTGGAACTAGAAATCTCAGGAATTATTGGTCGAGAGGGAGCCCGTTACGTCGTTCTTAGGTAGAATAGCGTTTTTTCCAAAGTAAGATTCTGACTATGGTGAATGATTGGAGCATTAAACAGGCCGTAGAGGTGGTCCAGCAGGGCGGAGTAATTGCTTATCCGACTGAGGCGGTTTGGGGATTAGGGTGTGATCCTTGGAACGAGCAGGCAGTTAAACACTTGTTAGCCGTTAAACGTCGTCCTATGCATAAAGGCTTAATTCTGGTCGCAGCGACTATTGAGCAGGTTGAGCCACTACTGCAGAACTTGACCGAAGAGCAGCGTCAGGTTGTTGAGGCAAGTTGGCCAGGACCGAACACCTGGTTGATACCCGATCCCGAGGAGATGATTCCTGAGTGGGTCAAAGGCGAGCACTGCTCGGTGGCTGTTCGAGTCTCAGCGCACCCTATTGTTCAAGCGCTCTGTCGTCGTGCCGATATGCCGTTGGTGTCGACTTCGGCTAACCCTTCATCTGCACAACCTGCAAGAAGTATGTTGAGAGTAAGTACTTACTTTGGAAACAGAATTAATTATCGTGTTCAGGGCGCATTAGGTGATTCGGATCGACCATCCGTGATTCGTGATGCACTGACTGGACAGACCCTACGAGTTTAGAGACGGAGATTGCGAATGAGCAAACCGAGCGTAGCAGAAGTAAAAGCCTTCTTAATGGATCTTCAGGATCGTATCTGTAATGAGCTGGCAGCAGCCGATGGTGGTGCTGAGTTTGTTGAAGACTCTTGGGATCGACCAGAGGGCGGCGGTGGCCGAAGCCGAGTCATTACAAACGGTGCCGTGTTTGAAAAAGGCGGCGTTAATTTTTCGCATGTTCACGGCAATCAGATGCCTGCTTCGGCAACCGCTCACCGTCCTGAGCTTCAAGGCCGTAACTTTGAAGCGATGGGCGTCAGCCTAGTGATGCACCCCAATAACCCTAAGGTGCCAACCTCACATGCTAACGTCCGTTTCTTCATTGCAGAAAAAGAGGGTGAAGAACCGGTATGGTGGTTCGGTGGTGGTTTCGATTTGACCCCTTACTACGGTAATGAAGAGGATTGTGTTTTTTGGCATCAGGTAGCAAAAGATGCCTGTGATCCTTTTGGTGAGGATGTCTACCCTCGCTATAAAAAGTGGTGTGATGACTACTTCTTCCTAAAACATCGTGGTGAGCCTCGCGGTATCGGTGGTCTCTTCTTCGATGACCTTAATGAGTTGGGCTTCGATCAAAGTTTTGCCCTGATGCAGTCGATTGCTAACGCTTATACTCAAGCGTATGTGCCCATCGTCGAGCGTCGTCGTGATGAGAGCTATGGTGAAGCTGAGCGTGACTTCCAGTTACACCGACGCGGCCGATACGTTGAGTTTAATCTTGTGTTTGACCGTGGCACGCTGTTTGGGTTGCAGACAGGCGGCCGTACCGAATCGATTCTGATGTCCCTACCACCGGAAGTACGTTGGGATTACAACTGGGCACCAGAGCCAGGTACAGAAGAGGCGCGTTTAACCGATTACTACCTTCAATCCAGAGACTGGTTAGGCTTGGAAGCATGATCGATCAATACCGAGTGACAGGCAATCCAATTAAACATAGCCTATCACCCAGAATCCATAGCCACTTTGCCCAGACAACGGGTGAGCCTTTAGAGTACATCGCTCAGCGGTTAGAGACGGATACCTTTACGGATACTCTAAGGGCTCAACTGATCTCGGGAGAGATCAAGGGCTCCAACGTAACCTTGCCGTTTAAGGAGTTGGCTTGGCAGCTAGCAAAGGTTCGCACGGCACGTGCCGAAACAGCGGGTGCAGCTAATACTCTCTGGTTAAATGAGCAGGGCGAGATTTGTGCTGACAACACTGACGGCGTTGGCCTGTTAACCGATCTAAAGAACAACTTAGGTTTGGAGTTAGCCGGTAAGCGCGTCTTGATATTGGGTGCCGGCGGTGCTGTTCGCGGTGTCATTCAGCCAATGTTAGAGGCGAATGTTGCGAGCGTTGTGATAGCGAATCGTACGGTATCCAAAGCTCAGGCCATTGCAGACGTCTTTGTTGGTTCCCCTGTGTCGGCGTGCGGCTATGATGAGATTCAGGGGCCGGCTTACGATCTGATTGTTAATGGCACCTCGGCCAGTATTGGCGGTGAATTGCCCCCCGTTCCTGGTGATGCAATCGATGCCAATAGTTGTGGTTATGACATGATGTATGGCGCCGAACAGACACCTTTTTGTTCCTGGTGTGAACAGCATGGAGCACGTGCCATTGACGGTTTAGGCATGTTGGTTGAACAAGCCGCTGAGTCCTTTGCAATTTGGCGAGGGGTGAAGCCAAAAACAGCTGAGATCCTTAATCAGCTAAGAGCCGAACTGCAACA
>CATEEE010000011.1 GCA_949499045.1 Marinobacterium sp. xm-d-530
GCTGAATACCTTGGCCCCACTCTATTCATCAAGGGCAGCGAATCAGACTACATTAAGCCTGAATACCAAAACGAAGTCGTTAAGCGCTTTCCCAAAGTACAGCTGAGAATCATCGAAGGGACTGGACACTGGCCTCACGCAGAGAAGCCTGCGCTTTTTACAAAAATCGTTGAGCGGTTTTTACACTCCTAACGGCGTCAGGTCCAACTCATCTGATCCACCGCCCTCTGAAGGGATAGAACCCAATAGAGGCGCTGGAACCACTCGACGCAACCATTCCACTGATCTCTTATCCATATCACATTGAGCCTGCGAAACGACCCAGCCGGCCAAAGAGAGGCCGTCGCGACGAATAGCTTCCAGGGTTAGCAAGGTCTGGTTGATCGTATTCCCATTTAAAGTGACCACCAATATCACGGGAAAACCAAGAGACTGAGCAACGCTCGCCATCGATTCGCGATCATTAATCGGTGCCCGCCAACCACTGACACCTTCTACTAGGGCCAGGTTAACTGAACGCATCAGCGCACCACTCATGTAGGCCTTGATTCGATCGGCGCTCATCCTAACGTCAGCCATATCAGCAGCAATATTCGGGGAAGTGTTCGCGGCCAGTGAGAAAGGGTTCACCTGTGGATAGGAGAGCTCAATGGATGAACAGGTCATTAACTTTTGGGCATCAGGGCTCAGTAATTCACCGTCGACCTCTCTGCATCCAGTCGCAACCGGTTTAAGGCCCAGGGTGGTAAATCCTTTCTGATTAGCCTGTTCTATGAGGGCACAGCTGAAATCATTTACCGGTGAATCAACATCAGTTCCGGCAATAAAAAAACGCTGTTTCATAGTAGGTACCGCCCAATAGAGATTAAGTTTGAATCGCTATTTTACAGAGTTAAAAAGGCTGACTAAACTAAATTTAAAACTATCCATATGAACTGGCAGGGAGGCCAGACGCATGTTTCAGATAGAATCGATTTTTGAGTGGTTGTTTGATTCAGAAACATGCCCTCTGTGCAGACTAAACAAACCACTGAATGAGCCACTCTGTCTTGGCTGTTTTTCAGATCTAGCTAAAAACTCAACCCCCTGTCCTGTCTGCGCTTACCCTCTTAATCAACCAGACGAATCCTGCCCCGATTGCTATGGGGAGTGGTTTCACTTTGACAGAGCACAATCGCCCCTGACCTACCAATTTCCATTACGAGAACTGTTTCAGAGAATCAAACAAGGAAAGAATCCAGAGCCCCTTTTCTGGATGAGTCAGTTACTGGCAAAACAGATCGATCTGTCTCGATTCGGCACCCAACCCACCCTGATACCGATACCCAGCCACCCGATTGATCATGCGCTGCGCGGATTTAACCAAGCAGAGATAATAGCTCAACATTTAAGCCGCTATTTACAACTACCCGTTGACCGTCACTCAATTCACAAACAGCATCGAACCGCTCACCAAGCCTCACTCAATCGTGCTGAGCGTAAAGCCAATTTAGGATCGACATTCTGTTGCAACCAGCAAGCACCCAGCCACGTACTACTGATCGATGATATTCATACCACTGGGACCACATTTGACCGAGCAGCTGAAGCACTGAAAGCAGCAGGAACTGTCTATATTGAAGCCATAAGTATCTGTAGAACGCCCGCTCAATAAGACCTTTCATAATGGTTAAGACTTCTCATATTCGTTACTTAACAGTATGGTGATGTCAGTTTCAAATTAGGACAGTTTGATGAATCGTATTGATGGAAAAATAGCAATTATCACGGGCAGCACCCAAGGCTTGGGGGCTGCTATCGCACACCAGTTTGCCCAAGCAGGAGCGGCAGGCATTGTCATCACCGGCCGTAACCGGGCTAGGGGCGAACAGGTTTGTGATGAGATCGCCACGCAATATGGTATTAAAACGCTTTTTGTTGCCGCTGAACTCGACCAAATTGATCAGGTTCGCAATATTGTTGCCGAGACCGACCAGCATTTTGGTCGTATTGATCTGCTCGTTAACGCGGCCGGATTAACCGACAGAGGCAACCTACTGACGACCTCTCCAGAACTGTTCGACCAAATGTTTGCCATCAACACCAAAGCGCCCTTCTTTTTGATGCAAGAGAGTGTCAAAGTGATGATTCGCGAGAAGATCAAAGGGGCCATCATCAATATTGGATCCATGTCAGAACTCGCAGGCCAACCCTTCTTGTCACCTTACTGCGCTTCAAAAGGCGCATTGGCGACACTCACCAGAAACTCTGGCTACGCACTGTTACGAAACCAAATACGCGTCAATCAGCTCGATATTGGCTGGATGAACTCTGATCATGAACGAGAATTGATCGCCGAGGAGACGGGGGATGATACGTTTATTGATCGAAAAGCAGCCACGCTACCCGCTGGCCGCATTCTTCAGACAGATGAAGTTGCTAAAGCGGTACTTTGGATGGCTTCAGATGACAGCGGCATGATGACGGGATCCGTTATTCAGTTCGATCAAACCATCTGGGGGGCCTACGAAGACGCTGCCGTTCCTGATAAACCGATTGAAGAGATGTAACTGAATGCAGAGCATTGAACCCATCGGTCACATAAAAACACCTTTCAAAGAGAAGTTTGGCGCACCGCGCCAGCCAGGCTTAGCGCCCTCAGCACAGGCTGAGCTGGAGTTGATCGCACCCTACAACGATCCTGATGCGGTGAGAGGCTTAGAGAATTGCTCGCACGTCTGGCTGATCTTTCAATTCAGTGAAAACCTGAATGCTGGCTGGAAGCCATTAACTCGACCACCGCGTTTAGGTGGCAACGAGAAGCTGGGTGTATTTGCCACTCGCAGCACGCATCGTCCAAACGCAATGGGATTGTCAGTCGTGAAACTCGATTCAATCGATATTAA
>CATEEE010000012.1 GCA_949499045.1 Marinobacterium sp. xm-d-530
ATTGTTGATCTAGCGTCTGCTGAAATCACTGACGTTGTTGGTCTTGGTTTTAAAGATCACAGCAAACCAGAGAATGCGATGGATGCTAGTAATAAAGATGGCAAAATCAACATCACTACTTACCCTGTAATGGGTATGTATATGCCGGACGCTATCGCTTCAATGACAGCAAACGGTAAGACCTACATACTCTCTGCAAATGAAGGCGATTCACGTGACTACGACGGTTACAGTGAAGAGGTCCGTGTTGCTGATCTTAAGCTGGATCCAACGGCATACCCAAATGCAGAAGAGCTTCAGGATAAGAAAGTATTAGGTCGTTTAAAAACAACGACCTCTATGGGTGACCTTGACCGTGATGGCGATATCGATCAGATCTTCTCTTACGGCGGCCGCTCATTTACGGTCTGGAATGCTGAAGGCGAGATGGTTTGGGATAGTGCTAATCAGTTTGCTAAGAAAATGGCTGAATTGCGTCCAAATGACTTTAATGGCCAGTTAGAAGATGGCAAGTACCAGATGGATGACCGTTCTGATGACAAAGGTGGTGAGCCGGAGTCAGTGACAGTAGGTACACTGAACGATCGTCAATACGCGTTCATTGGTCAAGAACGCACAGGTGGCATCTTCGTTTACGATGTAACGAATCCAGAATCTCCAAGCTACGTTCAGTTCATTAACAACGCGATGGATAACGTCTCCCCGGAAGGTTTGTCATTCATTTCACGTGATGCAAATACAGGTTGGTTGATGATCAGCTCTGAAATGAGCAATACAGTTTCGATCACCGAAGTTAATGCTAAGTAAGTACTTACTTTTATAAGATAAGCCGGGCACTGCCCGGCTTTTTAGTGTTTGATGCCAAGCACAATGCGTTCAAACCAAGTATGTTTACCCGCATTTTTAATGGCTGGTTTTTGTAGCTTCTCTTGTGTTAGCTCATATTGAGCCAATTTCTCTGTGGATTGAATCAATCCACGGCCTACCGATACTGAAATCATGCCTACCTCTTTTCTAATTCTTTCAGACAGTTACGCCATTAAGATTAGTAGAGGATCAATAAGCGTGTGTTAAGTTTTTGTTACAGAAGCAGTTTTATTCAGAATACCCTGAGCCAAATGCCTTAAAAGGCATTTTCAATCCTAGCTCGGGGACCTGCTGGCCAATCCAGGCAGGGAAGGTATTGCTGTTTGGGCCAGGGATGAGCGTGTACTCGTTCGCCCAGGGATAGCGTTTAGCCGCTTCGTCAATCTTAGGGATTAAGCGTTCGGCTTCAACGCCACGAATGTCCAAAATAAGTTCTGGTTTAGAGTTGTACCAGTAACGATCAGGAATATCCTGTTTGATCTGTAGTGCAGGTAGTCCTCGCCCGGTACGCCAACCGACAACATCGTAAACGGTATAGTTTTGTGCGTCTTTCTGCTTGGTTGATATCCAGGTATGAACGGCAAAGTAGCCACGAACACCAAATAGATCCGCCCCATAAACTTGGATAACTGCTTCAGGATGTTCACTGGGTAAAGGTGCAATGTTTGCACTATCGCGCTTAGCTGTTCGCCAATCTTGTGTGCTACAGCCAACGATAAATAGGCTCAATAATATAGTGGTTAGTCGCTTAACCATAAGGCTTTAATGGGGTTTGGTTGTGTTAGGTTTTTGCACAGCCCAAGGCTTTCCATTACAAGTTTTACGGTTTGGGCAGTTAGGTAAACAGCCGCGGCAGGGCAGTGGTGCATTGTTGCTCATAAAAATCTCCTTTTACATCGTTACGCTCAACAACGTCGATCAGGTCATTAGCTAATTAATCTACAAGCCATAATCTCGGCTTCCCACTCTTCATTGATGGATTTAGCAATGATCTCAATGCGACTCTCTCCGATCTCTGCGAGTGCTAGCTCTTTAAGTGAGTTGGCGGCCAGATTGTAGCCAAACACGCCTTCGTTAGTGACAAATACCGCTTTCATGCGCTCGACCTCTAAGCCGGATAGGTAGAGATAGAGTTTGGATCGATTAAATTGATGTTGTTTATCGAATCGCCAACCAACACTAGAGAAGCCCTCGCCTTGGTTTTCAGCTTTTAAATACCCTGTCGCCGGTAATGGTTGCTCGCTAGCCAGAATGGACTGATTAGAGTGGTGGTGATGAGTATGTCCTGCTTCAGCTTTGCTATTGCCAGTCAGCAGACTTGGGTCGAGTTGGCCCTGTTCTGTAAATTCCAGCTGTTTGTTGGATTCAAAATGGTCCATTAAATAGTCATGTAAATACTGTTTGTCGTCATCAGCATAAAGATCTTGCTTGTTACCGACGACGATATCAGCGATCGCAATTTGCTGATTAAAGGTGTCGTTTGATGTGTACCGTTCATCTTTTAGCTGGCGCGCATCGATCAGTGTGATGATCTTTTGAATCGTTAAGACATCCTGGTAATGCTCATTGGAGAGTATTTCCAACACCTCTTTTGGGTGACCTAAGCCAGTCGGCTCTATCAATAGACGATCGGGCTTTGATTTGGCCAATAACATGTTCAAAGCGATCTGCATGGGTAGCCCCGCTGCACAACACATACAACCGCCTGGCACTTCTCTAATGAAAACGCCCTGCTCTTCGGTGTATTGACCTTGCATTAGGCTGCCATCGATACCGATTTCGCCAAACTCATTGACCAGAATAGCCCAGCGTTCATTTTTTGGTTTGTGCTGCAACAGATGAATGATGGCAGTGGTTTTACCGGCCCCTAAAAATCCCGTAACGATATTGGTTGGAACAGCCTTGATATCAGAGTTTTGGTTGAGCATTTGGGACATCACCGGTAAATGATTGAGTTATTGATACTAATACCAAACCTATCGAATGTCTGTTGCGTAAACAGACAAAATTTGGAGATTTATTATGTTTGGTTTGTTTAAGAAAGATCCACTGAAAAAGCTTAAAAAAGAGTACGCTGAACTGACAGAGCAGGCGATGCAGCTTCAGCGCAATGGAGATATTGCGGGCTACTCACAATTAACCAGTAAAGCTGAAGCAACCTACAAAAAGATTCAAGAACTAGAGAACAGCTAGTTTTTGATAGATAGATCGCGTATCAATCACGGCATTATGTTTAGCCGCCATTAGATAGAGCCCTGCCATTTTTCTGTGTAAAAACAGCACATCAGCAGGGGGAGTATGCCAAGCATCAGGATCTTTACTGACACTCATACCAATCTTATGAATACGCTTGGCAATATCACTGTTTCCAAAATGATAAGGCAGCTCAGACCTAAGAGGTTCTGCCGCTATCGTGAAGATATCGATCACGGCGGCTTTGTTCGCAACGTCGGTGCCATTTTTGAAAAAGCCTAGCACCTCCAAGGCCACTTCAAGGCCAGCTCGGTTTTGATTAATTGCGTGGTCGATGGCCTGTTTATAGCGGCCTACAAATAGAGGGTCGAACTGCCTTACAGCACCAAAATCTAACAGAATCAGTTTGCCGGTATCTGGTTCAACGTGGAAATTGGCAGGGTTGGGATCTGTCTGCATTAAGTTCAACTGCAGTAGCTCAGTAAAAAACAGCTCCAGCATTAAACCCATTATTCGACTGGAATCCTCAGGGTGTCCTTTCAACCACTCCTCGATGCCCACACCGTCTAAAAAATTCATCGCCATGATGTTGTTTTCAGAAAGCTCGGCAAAATAGGTTGGCATTAGTAGGTCTTTATTGACGCTAAAGTTACTTATCTTGTTTGCAAAATCCTGCAAATGGTTCGCTTCTGTTAGATAGTCTGCTTCTAAATGGAGCTGGCGCCTTGCTTCATCAACTAGGTCATCTATATCCAACCCCTTGGGTAGCAAACCACTAAGCTTTAGCAGTGAGATAACATTGTCTATATCGCTATCGATGCTTTGAGCCACTCCTGGGTACTGGATTTTAACCGCCAGCTCTTGATCATCAAGCGTTCGTGCTTTGTGAACTTGTCCAATAGAGGCGGCCGCAATGGGATCAAATGAGAAGTAGTTAAATTGATCCATCCAATCACTGCCCCAGCTCGACTCAAGCGTATTAATGAGCTGCGTCTTTGGCATGATGACGCCCTGCGACTGTAACCTAGATAAAACAGCGGCCAGTTCAGGTGGGAGTAGGGTGCCAGCATCCATCGAGAGCAGTTGACCCAATTTCATCGCAGCACCACGCATACGGGCAAGCTTATCGGCCACATCGCTCATGTTCTTAGGCGTTAAAACGAGCTCATTTAACGATGGGCTTTCACCCTTGATCCAGCTTTTAGAACCTTCTTTTAAAACGTTCCCAGCTAGTTTGGTAGCTAAACCGCCCATGCTTATCAGGCGTGATGTTCTGCTTTTGGGTACAGGTGAGGCAGTGCTTAAGTTTTTTTCATTCATGCATTGGAGTACGTGAACGATATACCTTCAGATCGAAACCTTGTGGTTCGGTTTGAGATTAAGTGACCTAGAACGGCCACCAAGATGATTTAAGACTGTCCCGACAGCTCTGCAATTGGCTGCCATACATTCTGGCATTGGCATCGACTTTTTTAGCGACGCCAATTAACCAAGATTTTTTGTTGTAGGTCTGCTTTTTCCAACCACCGTGTCCTTCATGGTAGGCAAGGTATTGGTTGTAGGCGTCCCATTTTGAGATACCTAACGTACGCTGCGAAATGCTCGCATACCATCCCATAAAATCGACGGCATCAGCATAGTTTTCACGGCTAGCCCAGAACCTGCCCGTTTTACTCTTGTACCAATCCCAAGTGGAATCTTTCGCCTGCGCATACCCATAAGCTGAAGATATACGCCACCACATAGGAACACCTAAAAAGGTATCACGCGGTGGTGCAGCATCGTGCTTAAAGCTGGATTCTTGACGCATAATCGC
>CATEEE010000013.1 GCA_949499045.1 Marinobacterium sp. xm-d-530
CATGACAGCTTTGCCCCTATAGGCCCCTACTTAGTAACCAAAGATGAGATCGTTGATCCGCAAAATCTAACGATGTTTACTGACATTAATGGTGAGCGTTTCCAAAACGGAAATACCA
Organism: Marinobacterium sp. xm-d-530; assembly: GCA_949499045.1. Taxonomy (GTDB): domain Bacteria; phylum Pseudomonadota; class Gammaproteobacteria; order Pseudomonadales; family Balneatricaceae; genus Marinobacterium_E. The sequence goes on from CATEEE010000013.1 coordinate 119, forward strand.
ATACCATGGTGTTCGATGTCAAAACAATCGTCGCCTATTTGAGCCAATTTATGACCTTGGAAGCGGGCGATGTCATCATGACCGGGACACCACCAGGGGTCGGTATGGGCCAATCACCGCAGAAGTATCTTAAGGCTGGCGATACGGTGCGCATTGGCATTGAAGGCCTCGGGGAACAAAACCAGCTCTGCATCGACGCTTAAAACGCGTAACTGATAACCGATTCACCTGAGTTGCTTACCGCTAACACTGGGAAGCGCTCAGGATGAGTTTTTGCCTCATTGAGCTCTGACTCACTGGTTGGTAGTAGGTTCGCCTGCAAAAAGTAACCGATCAGAGCTTTGCGAATATCAAACGCCTCAAGCTGCTCTAAATCAAAGTCATCAATCACCAGTCGTTGTTGAGCAGCGGTTAGCGCATCATTAACGACCAGTCGAACCATGAGTGACTCTTCCCAAGCATTATCGACCGGCAGCTCCTCCCCACCCTCTTTAAGAGTCAGCGCACCACGGAAGCGACTTAACACAAAGTCACGATACGCCTTGCGCTCCCAACAATAGGCACGTACATGCAATCGATTGCTGGCACTGATAATGGCACAGGGTGTAATCGATCGCAGTGAACCTTCGGGGTTCTGCATCGAAACATAAACCGCTTCTATTCGGCTTCGGTTCTCTATACCCGCCAAGATAGTCGCTAACGCGCCTGGGGCAGTCGATCGATTCAATACCGGCACCGAGAAGAAGTCAGGGTTCGCCGGGGTCGATAAGCGAGAGATGGTGATCAAAGAGTCCGCTGAATCTGGAATCAGCTTGGGTTTAAACCCTTGGGTTGGTTTATAACTGCGATCAGAAGGCGAATAGGGGCGAACATTTTCGGGCGCGAACTCACAATAGGTATTAATCGCATCTTGAGCTTCTGGGCGAGCGATCCCAAAAGCACCCACCAACATAGGAGCAGTCACTTCACGTTCCCAGAGCAGCTGACGCTCAATGAATCTAAGGCGCTGAAGTTGTGGCCATGAAGTTTCGTTAATTGTGACCGCCATTGCTCTACCTCTGCATAAGTGATCGTTTAAGATTCACATATTAAAGAGTAATAGTGAACCCTTCGAAGAGCGCCCATTACAAAAAGCACATGATAGTATTAGGTTTATTACACTGGAGAAAAGCATCATGAGATCCGTAGCCGTTTTTCTGGGGGCGAAAAAAGTTAGAAACCCTGCCTACAAAGCCGCTGCGGTTGAGCTTGGCCAATTACTGGCCAGCAAAGAGATCACTCTGGTCTATGGGGGATCTAATACAGGGTTAATGGGTTCAATCGCGGACGCCGCTCTTGCTGCAAATGGCAAAGTAATCGGGGTTTCTGTTGATGCATTGGCCGATAATGAAGCACCGCACCCACAACTCACGGAGCTTCACATCACGGCCAACATGCATGAACGGAAATCGAAAATGGCGAAACTCGCAGACGGTTTCATCTCCATGGCGGGTGGTATAGGCACGCTCGAAGAGTTCTTTGAAGTTTACACTTGGGCAAGATTGGGCTTTCACCAGAAACCCGTAGCGCTTCTCAATACCAACCACTATTTCGATCATATGCTTCAATTCTTAGATCATGCGAAGCGTGAGGGTTTTGTGGATCTTCATGCACACAATCAGATCATTGTTGATGAAGATCCCGGCAGCTTACTGACTAAAATGCTTCGGCGTGCTTAGCAGTGTATTTTCGATATCTTCTCTTAGCTGCAATTTTTAGCTACGGCGCCAACGCCAATGAGCGTGCTCTGATTGATGCTCATTCGCACCTGGATTCAGACTACCTTGAACAATTGACCACAGAAGACATTATCGAGCGCCTCGACAGGAATCAGATTGATCGAATCCTGATAACTAGCCGCAACAATAACGAGACGCTTAAACTGGCA
>CATEEE010000014.1 GCA_949499045.1 Marinobacterium sp. xm-d-530
CGCTCGGATCGCTTCGACAAGCTCATAGCCATTCATCTCTGGCATGAAAATATCGGTTATGATCAGATCCCACTTTTGTTCGTTAAACTGATCTAAAGCTAACTGTCCATTTTCAACCAGTACAGGATTAGCACCCAATTTTTGCAACAGATTTTCACTGAGCTTTCTAAGCATCAAATTATCTTCTGCCATTAAAACACTCAGCCCTTCCAATGAAACAGCCGATTCTGTCACCTCCGAGGTTGCTAACCCCATGGACTCAAGCGGCATAATGATAGTGAAGCAGGCACCCCCTAGAGATTCACTCTCTTTTACATTGAGCGTACCGCCATTTGCTTGAGTGATTTCACGACATATATGGAGCCCCAGCCCCGTCCCGTCAGCATCTGTTTCGCCCCTTTCGAACGGTTCAAAAATCGATTCATGCTGAGAGATAGGAATACCACGACCGTCATCCTCTACAGAGATACGAAGTTGATGTGTAGTATCCTGATCGGCTAATTGGGGTGCTAAAACATCGACCTGAACTTGGATCTGACCACCCTGTCCGTGAACTGCGGCATTCTTAATCAAGTTGGTGAGAACCTGACGAACACCTCGCTGATCGATGTTGAATTGTTGACCCGCCAATTCATTGGATTTAACTGAGCAACGAATTTGTTGTTTATCCAACATCGCTTTAAGAGGCGTCAGTGATCTCTCTACAATCTCTATCGGGCGTGCATTAGAGAGCCTTCTCTCTTGAATCAGCTCTGGCTCCACCACAGAACGTAAATCATCCAATACCGCTAACAGATGCTGACTGGTCGAACGAATATCACCAAGCGACTCTGTGATATCAGCATTGTCAGCTTCTAACATCATATTCAGTGCTGAAACGGGTGTTCGAAGTTCATGTCCAATGACCGCAAACATCTGCTTCTGTTTTTGCAGCACCATTTCTAGATTGTTGACTGCTTCAGCCAAGGCTTGTTCTTTCTCTTTAATATCCGTCACTTCCTGAGACAGCTGAATCCGAATAATCTCACCCTTTGCATTGATATGTTCAGCAATCGTCGCGTTTCTGACCCATTTCGTTCTATTCAACGCCTCGATGTAGAGGGGGTATTCAACAACCACGCCTATTTGAACAAGCGCGTCTTTAATTTGATGACGATATCTAGGCTCAGTGGCATTAAATCTAGCCTCACCGACAAGTGGGTCTACATCCTCATTAGAGGGCTCTATGATCCATTGAGCTGTCTGACAAGTAACGTTCTCCTCTATCAGCGCCAACTTAGATGTGGTTAATGCTAAATGAAGTTGTGAATCTAGAGCCTCAATTTTGGAGAGCTGTCGTTTACGAACAGTTAACTGATGCCAAATCCACCAAGCAAATAGAGCTGAGAGCAGAGCCAAGAGCAGGAGGAACCAACTCATATAAATCTGAATTTGTCTTTCAGTAAATATTGAGACTGGCTCATTTATGATCGAGATAGGCCCCTTAAGATCAGACGTATCAGCCTGCCAATGCCCTAGCTCGTTATAATCAAGAATGAAGCGTTTTTGGGGTGGTTCAAACCCCTCAGCTTGACCGTAAGCAAGTTGTGCTATCTTTTGCCCCAACTCTTTTGACGGTGTCATAAAGCCCCCAAACCCACCGCCCCTAATGACTGAGCTCTGCATCGAAAGTAAAGGAGCAACATTTAGATCGATAATCTGGTTAATTAACTGCATGGGCAACCCATCCTCAGAAACCGAACCAGCACCACGTCCAACCCATAGGATGACTCTATTTGAAGGAAGCCTCTGCAATGTAGCAAGGGTCTCTTCGAAACTTAACGACTCGTCAAGAAGGGTTAATTCAAACTGATCAGAAAACTCAAAATCCCACAGGTCCTCAATTTCTACTCTTCTTGAAGCTGGAGCAAGGACAACCAACTCCTCAATATTAGGGAAGATCGATGGTATAGAGTCTAGCGTTGTCTCTAAATCAAACAGCTCCGCTTTCGAAAAACCCGGGAGCGCCGCTAGGCTGGTATTGACAGCCAATACGTCAATCTCTTTAGGCTGACGACTGGCGAGCCCTTGTGCGACTCGAAGGGCAAAATTTCCTTCAGCGATGATCTTACCCGGGAGCGAAGGGTAGTTTTTATAAATAGAGTCGATCTTATGGCCAAGGTAATCCGGTTCACTTCTAAAAGCATCCAACCGATGTATGAAGATCTCTTTTGTAAATAACTCTGGTTGATCGAAGAGGAGTTGGTACTGCTCGTCAATAAACCCCTGAAAGATCTCTTGCTGAAATGGGATCTGCTCATGGCCGGTAAACAGAATCATAACCCGATTATGATCCACAGGCTTATCAGATACTGCGAACGCTGGCAGCTGCAAGGTCAGTAGTAGAGAGAACAAAATCTGTGATTTGAATTTTGCAAAAACTTTGCAAAACGCGACGCATAAATTAAAACAAGCGCTTAACATGAGCTAACCCGATCCCAACCTTCACTATTTCTAACATCATTAATATTGATGCCTATCTAGTAGGGATTAGCAAAAGTCATGCCAATAAACACTTCTTTAAGCAGAGAGTTGCTGAGCCTGTCCTATTGCGTGATTCGCCTCTTGATAAACCTCACCAAACCAGGCCAATTCTGAGTGAAGCTTTACTACTTCACCGACGATGATAATAGAGGGTGCTGGAAGCTGCTCACGCTCTTGTAGATCCGATATCGTCGACAGCGTTCCAGTCAGAACTTTTTGATCCCTACAGGTACCTCTGGAGACGATTGCTACTGGAGTAGAGGCTGAACGACCGGCACTTATCAGACCCGCAGAGATATCTGGCAGAGTGTGTAAGCCCATATAAAAGACCAGCGTCTCATTCGTAGCCAACAGATCTGAGAAATTTAACTCAGCTTTTCGGCTTTTCAGCTGCCCTGTTACAAATCGCACAGATTGAGCAAAATCGCGATGGGTTAAAGGGATACCCGAATAGCTACTACAGGCACTGGCTGCAGTGATACCAGGAACTACTTGAAAGGGGACGCCCTGCTCAGACAGAGTTTGTAGCTCCTCACCACCTCGTCCGAAGATAAAAGGATCCCCTCCTTTAAGACGGACTACCCGTTTGCCCTGCTTCGCATGCTTGACTAACAGGTCATTAATGTCCTCTTGTGGCAGGGTATGTTGATCACGGCGTTTGCCAACATAGACCAAGTCGGCGTCACGACGACAGAGATCAACCACGTCTGGCGAAACCAACGCGTCGTACAACACCACATCGGCTTGCTGCATCAAGCGAAGCGCTTTAAAGGTGAGTAGCTCAGGATCCCCTGGACCGGCACCGACCAGATAGACCTCACCCATTGGCGTTCTATCTTCTGCTTCATCAATAGCTTGTTTAAGTAGCTGTTCTGCCTCATCGTGCTGTTCGGCAAATACCTTTTCTGCGACGGGGCCGGAGAGGATCTTCTCCCAAAACATACGACGACCATCAACCGTGGCAAATTTATGTTTGACCTGCTGTCTAAATCGTCCTACTAA
>CATEEE010000015.1 GCA_949499045.1 Marinobacterium sp. xm-d-530
CCCCGGAACTCGTTAACAAAACCCGACAAGAGCTCTTTAGTGAGACTCATCCTCTCGATGGACTGCTCACCGTCAAAGTAATCTTTAAGCACCATCGTGATGTTAGTGTCCACCAGTAACACGAGATCAACAGGGTCTTTTTGATCGGGCATCTCGATGCTATCGCGGTAGAGAACCGGTTGAGTTAATGCCAAGATCAAAACGGTTATCGAAAAGAGCAGTAACCGTTCACGACGAGGCTGATATGGAGATGCCTCTGACTCGTCTTCCTCCAGTAAGCCCGACAGAGGGAAACGAATTCGATCCTTTGGCAACAGGTTAGGCCATGGAGCAAGCGCTTTTCGACGGCGCCAAAACACGATCAATACCAGAGGGATCAGAGACAACCATTCTGGTTGTAAAACGCCCCATTCAGAGAACATTGCGGGCCCTCTTAATCAAGACTTGGACATCGACGGGCGTTGGTTCCGAGCGCTGAAAACGCACCTGGTTAAGGTCCTGCAGAAACGCTTCATCCGTCGTCATTTCGGCTAACTGATGACAGATCTGACGGGGTGTGATTGATTGATTGTCCAGCGCACGTTTTAACTTCGACAGCGGGGTGAAATATCGGTGCCAGACCACAATCAACAGAGTAAATATAACGGTCAAAGAGAGTAGAAAAACAGACGCAAAACTAGAGGAGTGATTAGCCATTGGCAGAATATCAAACAGCCTTAGCGGTGTATCATTCATGACATTCACCGGCCAACAGATCCACAGAAAAATGGTCAATAGAACTGCATACTTCTGACAGAGGTATACCTGATTGTGACAGGGTGTCTTGAATGTCTGACACGCGATTCAAGTAGCTCTGTTCAATACGAGTGAGGGCTGCTTGGTCCTCTACTAGGAGTCTTTGACTTCCCCATTTCAACTCACTACCCAATAGGGCTTTAGGATCTCGCTCTATTGGGTCTGAAATGATGAACGCGCTTACCGATGTTCGTGCGGCCAACTCACTCAGTAGCACTCTGTGCGATGTGTTTAAGGAGATAAAATCCGATATTAAAAAGACCTTGGAGCCTGAAGGTATCTCCGACAGAAGTTGCGACAAAACCGACTGCCAATCAGTCTCTGACGTCTCTGATGGGGGAGCCGGTGCAACCAGAGCTACGCTAAGAAGGTTGAGCCAGTCGATCCCTACCCTGCAATCAAATAGCTTAGGTTGTTGCTCCAACAAAAACGCACCCAGCGCATAATCTTGTTGGTGGTAAATCCCTGCCAACCATAGAGACAATCTCGCAGCTTGGGTAACTTTAAGGCGTTTCTTTGTGCCAAAACGCATGGACGCGTTCCGGTCTACAACCAACTGAAGCGGTTGCTGAAGCTCATTACGGTAAGTTCTTGTCAGGGTCTCTTGTGATCGAGCAGAGGCGCGCCAATCAATCTGCCGTGGGTCGTCACCTATCTGAAAAAGACGCAGATCATCAAACTCTGTTCCACTGCCCATTAAAGAGGCTTTACTAGACCCACTATTTAGACGTTGATTGAGCTGACCTCGTGCTTGTGCAGCCACGGCTGCACCGGAGGCAAGCAGCTGTGAGATCTCATTCTGATTCAACAGTGGTTGGTTAACAAAGCTGTTCACAACACACCGATCATACTGTTGGCAGCGTCTCTAACAGACGATTAATTACCGCCGCTTCAGTTAGCCCATCCGCTTTTGCTGAGAAGCTCAGTACCAATCGATGACGCAGCACATCAACCGCTAGCGCGTGAATATCCTCAGGAAGCACATAATCCCGATGGTTCAATAGTGCCCTTGCGGTCGCTGCTTGAAGAAGCGCAATTGACGCTCGCGGCGACGCACCCGCTTTGACATAACCCTCCCACTCAGGGAGGTATTGATCCAATCGACGAGTGGCAGAGACCAACTCGACTGCAAAGCGCTCTACCCGCTCTTCAATAAAGACAGACTTAAGCGACTCTCTTAAATCCAGAAGTTCACTGGGTGTTAGCAGCGCTTGAATATCCGCTTCAACATGACCCTCATTAGCAGCACGAGCCCTTCGTGTTATCTCAATCTCTTCATCGATGCTTGGGTAATCCAAGACAAGTTTAAACAGAAAGCGATCCAGTTGTGCTTCAGGTAAAGGGTAGGTTCCAGTCTGCTCTAGTGGGTTTTGAGTCGCCAACACCATAAAAACAGGAGGCAGTGGATAGGTTTGACCGGCCACCGTGATTTGATGCTCTGCCATCGATTCAAGCAGAGCTGACTGTACTTTAGGTGGTGCGCGGTTGATCTCATCAGCCAACAGCACCTCATGAAATAGCGGCCCCTCGATAAACCGAAAACCGCCACTATTGGCATCGAACACTTCACTACCCGTCAAATCCGCTGGCATTAGGTCCGGTGTAAATTGAACACGCTGATAGCG
>CATEEE010000016.1 GCA_949499045.1 Marinobacterium sp. xm-d-530
GCATCTTCAGCGGTAATATCGACGATCGGGTCGAAGCCTTCAGAACCCACTTCTAGACCACGAAGCGCTTTCTGCAGAGACTCTTGCTGGGTGCGGCCAATCGCCATCACCTCACCCACCGACTTCATCTGAGTCGTTAGGCGGTCATTCGCTTGAGGGAATTTTTCAAAAGTGAAACGAGGGATCTTCGTAACAACGTAGTCAATAGCAGGCTCGAATGACGCTGGAGTTTGACCGCCAGTAATGTCGTTCTGTAGCTCATCCAGTGTGTAACCCACTGCCAGTTTTGCTGCCACTTTCGCAATTGGGAAACCGGTTGCTTTAGAGGCCAGTGCCGAAGAGCGAGATACACGTGGGTTCATCTCGATAACTACAACGCGTCCAGTCTCAGGACAGACACCGAACTGCACGTTAGAACCGCCCGTTTCAACACCGATCTCACGCAGTACAGCAATCGAAGCATTACGCATCAACTGGTACTCTTTATCGGTCAACGTCTGCGCTGGAGCCACTGTGATCGAGTCACCCGTGTGCACACCCATGGCATCAAAGTTTTCGATCGAACAGATGATGATACAGTTGTCATTCTTGTCGCGAACAACTTCCATCTCGTACTCTTTCCAACCGATCAAGGATTCGTCGATAAGGAGCTCGCTAGTCGGTGATAGATCCAGACCACGCTCACAAATTTCAATAAACTCTTCGCGGTTGTAAGCGATACCACCACCAGATCCACCCATGGTGAACGATGGACGGATGATCGCAGGGAAACCAACCTGATCCAAAACTTGCAGCGCCTCTTCCATAGAGTGTGCAATTGATGCACGCGGACACTCAAGGCCGATGTTCTTCATCGCCTTGTCGAAACGTTCACGGTCTTCCGCCTTGTCGATCGCATCTTGAGTGGCGCCGATCATCTCAACACCGAATTCAGCTAAAACGCCTTCGCGGTCAAGATCAAGAGCACAGTTCAGTGCTGTCTGGCCACCCATAGTCGGTAGCAGCGCATCTGGACGCTCTTTCTCGATGATCTTAGCAACTGTTTTCCAGTTAATTGGCTCGATGTAAGTCGCGTCAGCCATTGATGGATCAGTCATGATCGTCGCTGGGTTGGAGTTAACCAAAATAACTCGGTAACCCTCTTCGCGAAGCGCTTTACACGCTTGTGCGCCAGAATAGTCAAACTCACACGCCTGACCGATAACGATCGGGCCTGCACCTAGGATAAGAATACTTTGTATGTCGGAACGTTTTGGCATCGTAAAACCTGGTCTAAATCTGTTTCTCTAAGTTACCCGTTACAACTCAGCCTTGTTGGCGTGAGCGCATCATTTCAACGAAGCGATCGAAAAGTGGTGCCACGTCGTGTGGACCAGGGCTCGCTTCTGGGTGCCCTTGGAAACTGAACGCTGGACGATCAGTACGCTCAATACCCTGTAGAGAGCCATCGAACAGTGATTTGTGTGTTGCACGCAGTGTGCTTGGTAGTGAATCTTCAGCCACCGCGAATCCGTGGTTCTGGCTGGTGATCATCACCTGCTTGCTGTCTAGATCCTGAACCGGGTGGTTGGCACCGTGGTGACCAAACTTCATCTTCTCGGTCTTAGCACCTGACGCTAGCGCCAGCAACTGGTGACCTAGACAGATGCCGAATACTGGCAGGTCTGTTTTAAGGATTTCAGAGATCGCTTCGATCGCGTAATCACAGGGCTCCGGGTCACCAGGACCATTCGACAAGAATACGCCATCTGGATTCATGGCAAGCACTTCAGATGCTGGGGTCTGAGCAGGTACAACCGTCAGACGGCAGCCACGCTCTACCAACATGCGTAGAATATTTTGTTTAACACCGAAATCGTAAGCCACTACGTTAAACGGCTGGTCAGCATCGGCTTTCTCTGTGTAGCCAGTGCCAAGCTCCCAAGTCGACGTGCGCCAAGCATCCGAGCTGTCACGCGTAACGACTTTCGCCAAATCCATGCCTTTCAAGCCAGGGAAGCCACGTGCGGCATCCAACGCTTTCGCTTCATCAATGTTATCGCCTGCGATGATGCAACCATTCTGGGCACCCTTCTCACGAAGAATGCGCGTTAGGCGGCGCGTATCGATTCCGGCAATACCCATGATGTTGCGCTCTTTTAGGTACTCATCTAGCGCCTGTTCAGAGCGGAAGTTGCTGGCAAGTAGAGGCAGATCACGAATGACAAGTCCTGCAACCCAGGTGCGGTCAGATTCAGCGTCTTCTGCGTTACAACCCACGTTACCAATGTGTGGATAGGTGAGAGTCACGATCTGGCGGCAGTAGGATGGATCGGTAAGGATCTCTTGATAACCGGTCATTGAGGTGTTGAATACAACCTCACCTGATGATTCGCCTTCGGCGCCGATCGAAATACCCCTAAAAATAGAACCGTCTTCAAGGGCTAAGATGGCTGGCTGCGTCAAAAGAACCTCCCCGCGCGCTGGCTAGATATGAAAAATTACTGTGGCTTGGCTGCAAAAAAGCGAGGCCAACTTTGGGTCTGCCTCGCTTTCAAAAACATCTCTTCGGTGGGATGCGCCGCTATCGCGGGCAAAACCTGCGGTATTCTAAGGGAATTAGCCGCACAAGTCCATGCCGAATCGGACGAATATGGTGAGTAAAAGTCAACTTAAACAGTCGCTAAGTTGCCCTTCTCTTCCAGCCAACTCTTGCGGTCAGATGCCCGTTTTTTCGCCAGCAACATATCCAAAACCTGGTGAGTATCATCACCCGACTCAAGGGTTAACTGAACCAAGCGGCGGGTATCAGGATCCATGGTTGTCTCACGCAGCTGCATAGGGTTCATCTCACCCAAGCCTTTAAATCGCTGTACACCTATGCGCGCATTCTTGCGCTCTGCCTTAATGCGCTCGACAATGCCATTTTTCTCAGACTCATCCAAGGCGTAAAAGACCTCTTTCGCCACATCAATTCGGAACAGCGGCGGCATGGCTACATAGACGTGCCCTGCTGCAACCAAAGGTTTGAAGTGTCTTAGGAAAAGAGCACAGATCAGTGTAGCGATGTGTGCACCGTCGGAGTCGGCATCGGCTAGAATGCAGACCTTACCGTAACGAAGATTACTCAGATCTTCAGCACCCGGGTCTACGCCAATGGCGACTGAGATATCGTGAATCTCTTGCGACCCGAGAATCTCTGAAGAGTCGACCTCCCAGGTGTTCAAGATCTTACCGCGCAGCGGCATAATCGCCTGAATATCACGACTACGCGCCTGTTTTGCAGAACCGCCTGCAGAGTCACCCTCGACTAAGAACAGCTCACTGCGCATAGGGTCTGTACCCGAACAGTCCGCCAACTTACCCGGTAGCGCAGGCCCTTGCGTTACCTTTTTACGCACCACTTTTTTCGCTGAACGCAGACGTTTTTGGGCATTAGCGATGACCAATTCAGCAATCGCTTCACCCTCTTCAACGTGCTTATTGAGCCATAACAGGAAGGCATCTTTTACGGCACCCGAGATAAACGCAGCGATTTGACGCGAAGAGAGACGCTCTTTGGTTTGACCCGAGAACTGGGGATCACGCATCTTAGCAGAGAGAATGAAACAACAGCGATCCCAGACATCCTCTGGGGACAACTTCACACCGCGGGGTAGTAGGCTACGGAAATCACAAAACTCACGAAGTGCTTCTAACAGACCGGTGCGCAGGCCATTTACGTGGGTTCCGCCTTGCGCTGTTGGGATCAAGTTGACGTAGCTCTCACAGGTCATCTCACCGCCCTCTTTAAGCCACTGAACCGCCCACTCAACGGCATCCTCTTCGCCCTGCAAAGAGCCACAAAACGGCTCTTCCGGCAGAGTCTCGAAAACTTGAGTATTACCTTTCAGATAGGCGACTAAGCCATCTTCGTAGTACCACTCCTCTTTCTCTTTCTTACCAGTAGAGAGATCGGTAAAGGTCACTTTCAAGCCAGGGCAAAGAACCGCCTTGGCACGAAGATTGTGCTTTAACCGGCTAACACTGAATTTAGGCGAATCAAAGTAGCTGGGATCTGGCAGGAATCGAACGGTGGTACCGGTATTACGCTGACCACAGGTATCAACCACTTCTAAATCCGACACTTTTTCACCGTCAGCAAAGCCGATGCGATGCACCTGACCCCCACGACGGATTTGAACTTCCAACAGTTTAGAGAGTGCATTAACGACTGAAACACCCACCCCGTGCAGACCGCCCGAGTAGTTGTAGTTGTCATTGTTAAACTTACCACCGGCATGCAGCTTGGTCAGAATCAGCTCCACCCCTGGCACTCCCTCTTCAGGGTGAATATCCACCGGCATGCCACGGCCGTCATCGGAAACAGAGAGTGAGTTATCAGGATGCAGTGTGATATCGATCTGCTTAGCATGTCCCGCTAACGCCTCATCGACAGAGTTGTCGATCACCTCTTGTGCCAGGTGATTGGGACGGTCCGTTTCGGTGTACATTCCTGGGCGGCGCTTGACTGGGTCTAACCCGCTCAGTACCTCGATCGAACCAGCATTATAGTCCTTTGACATATCTCTCTATTCCTAGCCGTTCTCAGACTGCCAACGATTCTCTGCAAAGGCGAAAATCGTCGGCAACATGGATTCAAAATTTTCAAAGCCGTGATGGCCACCTGGTTGAACAATCTGCGCAGACTGACTGTAGTAGCGAACAGCGTCACGATAATCGAGGGTCTCGTCTCCCTCCTGTTGCATCAGCAGCAGTCGCTCCGGGTATTGCAGTCGAGGATAATACAACCGCTCTAACTGAGCCATATGTTCCAGCGTCAATTCATACTCTTCACCCGAGTAAAAATTCTTTTGCGGGCCCAGCAAAGCCCCCAACAGTTTCTGCGGCGCTACCGCCGGATTAACTAAAACCGCTTTCACCTTTGAGTAGCGCTCACTTAGATAGGTTGCATAAAAGCCACCCAGAGAGCTGCCGATCAGAAGAAGATCATCATGCTGATCTACCATCTCTTCCAATTGCTGCATCGCCTCTTCCGGCCAGTGCGAAAGCGCAGGCACCGAAAGCTGCGATGCCCTATCGATCGATTCGAAGTGGCGTATCAGCTGCTGACCTTTAAGCGACTCCGGTGAACTGTTAAAACCGTGAATATAGATAAAATGCACTACTGACCGCTCACTACCTTCACATCATGACGAACACCCTGCATCGCACAGTGTCCTAACCACTCCGCAAGGTGCTGATTGAGCTGATACTTTTCATCTGGCTGATGCATCGCGTCATTGGGATAGTCGTAGCGCCCAGGCAGTTGTGAGCGACGTTTTAAACAGACGACTTCAGCCATGCGTGCGTCGTGGTATAGGCGAATAACAAACGACTGAGGATTAAACCAAGGGGAAGCGTGTTCTGGCCAGTAGGAGAGAGTCCAAGTCGAAGTGTAGGCAAACTCTTCATCTCGTTTAATGGCAACCACGTAGGCGTGTTGATGCCACTCAATACGAAATTCAACGGACTCCTGTTGGGCCGGTAGCAGACGCATCAGACGGGCGTAATTGGTCTCAGAGACCACGCTCTGTTTAACCAAATCTGGTACGTACTTACGCTTCACATCATGCATCCACAGCACCCTGTAAACTCAATTTATTCAGCGCCAGCCACTGTAGACCGATGATGGCAGGCGAACTATTTATAACACCCTGATTCACTAACTCAATGGCCTCATCACTCGACAGGACATGAACACGGATATCCTCACCCTCCTCAGGTAAGCCATGAATGCCTTTGGCCTGCTCCGAATCCACCTCCGCGTACAGAAGATCGATCCACTCATCACAGCCACCGACGCTGGGCAAATAGCGGATAATTCTACGTGGCTCACCGATGACCAAGCCAGCCTCTTCAATCGACTCACGCTTAGCCACTTGTTCAGAGCTTTCACCCTCTTCGACGATACCAGCGACCACTTCAAGCATCCAAGGCGAGGGCCCTTGAAGAGATCCAACCCGAAACTGTTCTACCAGTACAACACAATCTTTAGCAGAATCATAAAGCAGAACACAGACCGCATCTCCACGCTGAAACAGCTCACGGGTAATCTCAATCGCTTGACCTGAAAAGGTCTTGTGCTCAAGTGTTAAACGCTTGACCCGAAAATAGCCCTGAAAAGCGGTCTCATCGTTGATCAAGCGGTAATCGTCTTGACCAAAGCTGGGAACCCAAGCCGGTTTCGAGTCGATTGTACTCATTGCGCAGCCTGTTTCTCGCCCGCAAATTGACGCAACTGCTGAATCTCTTCTGGCCAAATGGTCTCATCAATGGTCTCTAGACAGAGGGGTACACCACGAAAACGATCATCCTGCATGATATAACGAAAGGCTTCCCAGCCAATTTCACCCTGACCCAGTGAGTGGTGACGATCGACTCGGCCACCTAGCGCTATTTTAGAATCATTAATGTGCATACCGCACAACTTATCAAAGCCGATCAATCTCTCAAACTCTGCAAAGCTCTTCTCACAGGCGTCAAAGGTACGAAGATCATAACCTGCCGCAAAAATGTGGCAGGTATCGATACAGACACCAATACGCTCTGGATGACGACTTTTATCGATAATCGCTGCGATCTCTTCAAATCGATAGCCTAAATTAGAGCCCTGACCCGCTGTCGTTTCAATCACAGCGATGACCTGTTCGGTCTCCTGAGTCGCGATATCGATCGATTCAGAGATGGTCGCTAAACAGGCTGTTTCATCAATCTTCTTAAGATGACTGCCCGGGTGAAAATTCAGATAGCAGAGACCTAGCTGTTCACAACGTTGCATCTCATCGATAAACGCATCACGTGACTTCTTTAGCGGCTCTGTCTCAGGATGCCCTAAATTAATCAGGTAACTGTCATGCGGAAGAATCTGCTCTGGAAGAAACCCATGCTCTGCACAATTCACCTTGAACTGCGCAATCGTCTCTTCAACAAGGGGTTTAGCTACCCATTGCCGCTGGTTCTTAGTAAATAGTGCAAAGGCGTTGGCACCAATCGCGGCTGCATTCAAGGGCGCGTTTTGCACGCCACCCGCGGCACTAACATGTGCACCAACGTAATAAGGCTTGAGGGTCTCTGTTACAGCTTGCACGCACCACCTGCACAGTCATCAAAGTCCATCGACTCAAGCTCCATTCGTTCAGCGTGAGCGCCTTTGATCACCTTTAAAAGGCTACCTTCTGCGGATCCATCTTCAGCCACTCCAGCACGTTCAAATACAGAGACCAAGATAGCCAGTTCGTCGGTCGTAAAATCGTTCATACTCTTCTCCTTATGATTAGGTTCAAAGCGGCTTAAGCCACTCAACCATCAGCTGCAAGCTACGTTGCCCACGAAATTCATTGATATCCAATCGGTAAACGGCACGCACACGGTTAATCGACGCGTTTGGCCAAACATCAGACTCTACATTAAAGGCGATTGCGTCCAGTGCCAAGCCTGTTGTTGGCTCTTGCAGAACCATTTTTAGATGTTTTTGACCGACAATGCGCTGCTGTAACAGGCGAAACTCACCATGGAAGCTCGGCTCTGGGAATTGATGCCCCCAAGGACCGGCCTCTTGAATCATCTGGGCCAATTCCATGGTGAATTGATTCGGTGCCAACTCACCGTCCGTCTCGATGACACGATCCAGATCCTCTTTACGTGTCTGACGAGTCACTTCATCCGCAAATGCAGCCTCGAAACGCGCCAGATCCGCTTTGGCAATGGTCAAACCGGCCGCCATCGCATGGCCACCAAATTTTGAGATCAAACCTGGCTGTTCAGTCGCAATACGATCCAACCCATCACGAATATGAAACCCCTCGATTGAGCGAGCTGATCCTTTAATCTCACCTTCATCACCCGGCGCAAATACAATCACTGGCCGATGCAGTTTCTCTTTCACTCGCGATGCTAGAATTCCGATGACACCCTGATGCCATTGCTCATTGAAGAGTGCTATACCGGCTGGACGCTCTGCTTCGGAAAGATCCAACGACTCTAAATAAGCCATTGCTTGAGCCTGCATTTCAGACTCAATGGAGCGTCGTTCACGGTTAAGCGCATCCAACTGTTCGGCGTATTCGCGTGCACGCTGTGAATCCTCTTCCAGAAGACACTCAATACCCAAGCTGATGTCATCCAACCGCCCAGCTGCATTAAGACGTGGCGCAACGGCAAACCCCAAATCAGAGCTACTAATACGTTGATGATCACGCCCAGCGACCTCAAGAAGTGCTAACAATCCAGGACGCGCTCTGCCAGCACGGATGCGAGCCAAGCCCTGATGCACTAAAGTACGGTTATTCCTTTCAAGAGGCACCACATCGGCCACAGTCCCCAAGGCGATAAGATCGAGATAGTTACCCAAATTCGGGGCCTTAACACCCTGCTTCTCAAACCAACCAAGCTGCTGCAACTGGCGACGAAGTGCGATTAAGAGATAAAAAACCACCCCAGCGCCGCAGGTCGATTTAGCCATGAACTGACAGCCTGCTTGGTTTGGATTGATAATAGCCACAGCTTTGGGCAACACCGAGCCTGGCAAGTGGTGATCGGTTACGATCACATCGATGCCAAACTCATTGGCGCGATCAACACC
>CATEEE010000017.1 GCA_949499045.1 Marinobacterium sp. xm-d-530
ATACCTGTGCTAGCAAAAATGATGGCCCTTCTTACCCAGCTGTTTGGAATCCTTTTAGAAACGATACCTGCAGCATAGCCCCCAATAAGCGTTCCAACTAACAATACCAGTGTTTCATTCCAGCTAATCAGATCATTGATTAAAAAGAGCACAATGGCACAGCCTGAGATCGTTGACGAGTAGAGCAGTTTAAGAGCGTTCATCTCATTGACAGATCGGTAGCCCGCTAAACTGCAGTAGCTCAGCAGTAATATTCCGAGCCCAGCGTTAAAGAATCCACCGTAGATCGATACACCGATAAAAAGCAGTGTAAATAAACCGTTTTGCGCTTTATCGATATGGCGATGCTGTTGGCCCCATTTTTGTAATGTTTTATTAAAGTGACCACCGTAAATAAACAGTACAGTCGCAAACAGTAATAACCAAGGAACGGCTTTTTCAAATTCGCTGTTAGAGGTTTGTGTAAGGAGATAAGCGCCTATTATTCCGCCGATCGCAGAAATAAAAGAGAGGATCAGAAGTTTTTTAGGTGAATCTTTTATCTCTTGTCTGAGCGCATAGGTTCCCGATAGGTAACCCGCTGTTGCAGCGAAGGTGTTACTTGCATTGGCGATAACCGGGGGTACCCCAACGGCAATCAGAGCAGGGAAGGTGATAAAACTACCACCCCCGGCAAGAGAGTTAACGATGCCCCCTAAAATACCTGCGGCGGCAAGAAATAGAATCTCTTCCAATGTTAGTTGCTCTTTAGTTGAGTAATTAAGTGCCAAACAGATAGGGCTAACGAGACCGCTGCCGTAACAATAAGTACCTCTGCCATAGTAACCCCTTTGACGATCTCTGGTGTGTAACCGCAGAGTTCCCAAGGTTCAAATATCGCTGGGAGCCAAAGGTGAAGCGGAAGCCAGCTTGGGAAAGGGTCGCTCAATGTGCAGCTACTCTCAAACCAGTAGCGCTCTACCCCTAAAACTTGGTAGCTCTGATAGAGCAGAAATGCCATCAGTGGCACAAGCAAAAATGCTAGCGGCTTCTGAATGGAGTGCGCTGTGAAGATTTTTCCTGATAAGGCTAAGATGAGTGCGCCAAGCAGTGTGGCACGTATTTGTACGCAGAGTGCACAGGGGCCGTAATCAAGTAGATACTGAAAAACTAATGCACCCGCTTCAAGGCCTAGAGCGAGAAAAAGGGTGTAGCTCCAGATAAGTGGTTTTGGTGATTCTCTGAACTTAAACATGGCTTCTTTGTGTAGGTATTTTCTTTGAGATTCTAATCCTCTTTTTATTCGCTGTCGCTATTAAAAATTAACGGATTTTTAATTTATTTAAGTGGATTAGATTAAAGGGTTTATTTCATTATTTAGCTTGTTTTATTAAATATTTATATTTATTTATATTTTTATATTGAGAAAGTAATTTAAACTTATATATTATGTTGGTTGTAAATTAAAACTATGCGTCCCATTTTCAATATATGAATAGTATTAGGAATTTTTAATGAGCGATTTTATTAAAACTCTTTTGCGCAAAAACTCTCTTCGTAAACAGTGCCAATCGGTTGGTGTGGATGACATTGAAAAAGTGATAGCCGATCTAACGGATATTCTAGAAGAGCGTCGTGCTGAAGAGGCTGCTTTGCTAGAGCAGAACCGTTCGAAGCTGGAGGCGATTGAAGCGATTCGCCAGAAGATGCGTGAAGCGGGTATCGCGCTTGATGAACTGACCGGTATTACTGAGTCAGCACCAAAATCTCGAAAAGAGGTTAAAGCCAAGTACCAGATTACTGATGCGAACGGTCAAACACATGCTTGGACTGGGCGCGGTCGTACGCCAACCGTCTTCGCAGACTACATGTCCTCTCGTGGTATCACAAAAGATCAACTGCCAACCATAGATTGATATATAATCCCTCTATGAGTGAAGGCCCTTCCTCGGAAGGGTCTTTTTGTTTCTATGTTTTGAGGTTGCGTCCGCATGTCTGATGAAAAACTGCAAAAAGTGTTGGCGCGCTCCGGTGTAGGCTCACGTCGTGAGATGGAGCGTTGGATCGAAGAGGGTCGAGTCGAAGTAAACGACAAATTGGCGACTCTTGGTGATCGTGTTTCTGCTGAAGATCATATTAAGGTCGATGGCAAATCTATTGAACTGAATACAGCGGGCAGTCAAACTGCTCGAGTGCTTATCTACAATAAGCCGATTGGTGAGGTCTGCACTCGCCATGATCCTGAAGGAAGACCGACAGTATTTGATAATCTACCTAAGCTCAAATCTGAGCGTTGGGTGGCGATTGGCCGTCTTGATATCAATACTTCTGGCCTGTTAGTTTTTACCACTGATGGTGAAATCGCTAATAAGATGATGCACCCCTCTAGCAACATCGACCGTGAATATGCGGTTCGAGTTCTGGGTGATGTCAGTGATGCTGTTCTCAAGCGTTTGACAGAAGGCGTTCTTCTTGAGGACGGTATGGCTAAATTTACCGATGTTCGTTACTTCAACGGTGAAGGTGCCAATAAGTGGTTCCACTGTTGTGTCATGGAGGGGCGTAATCGCGAAGTTCGTCGTCTTTGGGAGTCGCAAGAGCTTCAAGTCAACCGCTTGAAGCGTGTCCGTTTTGGGCCGGTATTCCTACCCAGTGACGTTAAAGTCGGAACTTGGCGAGAGCTTGGTCAGAAAGAGGTCGATATTCTGACTGATGAGTTGTTGCTCGAGCGTCGCAAGGTGCCTTCGATTAATCCCGAAGATCTTGATGCTAAAAAGCGCGAATATAAGCGCCAGAAAATACGTCAATCGACCGATCACAATCGTGACTCAGCACGGCAGGACCGTCGTAAGCGTAAGGTTCGCGTAGTGGGTAAGCGAGGGTAATGATTGTGGGTGACAGGCTGAATGCCAGTCACCGACACGGTTGCTGGTCCAAAAGTGCCAATGGCCAGCCTTTAGACTAGCTCCAACTCTCTAGCTAAAATCCGTAGCGGACATTGTGCCTTGTGCATCGATATTTTGTCCGTTCACCCCTTTGCTATCAGGTCCCATCAAAAATAGATAAGCCGGTTGAATATCCTCTGGCGTTGCGATGGTGCTTGGATCCTCGGCTGGGTAAGCGTATGCACGCATTGCAGTGGCAGTGCCGCCTGGGTTGATGGCGTTGATGCGGATGCTTGGGTCATTTTCTAGTTCGTCTGCCAGGGTCTCCATTAACCCCAGTGTGGCAAATTTAGAGACACAGTATGCACCCCAGTAGGCACGGCCCTTGGTCGCAACACCTGACGTGACAAAAACTACGGAGGCGTCTTCTGATTGCCTTAATAGTGGCATAAGGGTTTGGGTCAAAATAAACGGTGCGTTGACGTTTACACGCATCACCTGTTCCCAGATGATCGGATCGTAATTCTCAATCGAGGTTCTTAAACCAATAATTCCAGCGTTATGCAGGATGCCATCCAGTTTGCCAAAGGTCTCATCCAGTAAATTAGCCAGTTCGATGTAGTCGGGTTCGGCTGTTTTGTCGAAGTCGATTGGTACAATAGCTGGTTGCTTACAGCCTAGTGCTTCAATTTCATCATAGACAGCTTCGAGCTTCTCTTCTGTACGTCCCGCTAATATGACAGTTGCGCCTGCTTTCGCGTAGGCGATCGCTGAGGCTTTACCAATACCATCACCGGCACCGGTAATCAGAATGGTGCGGTCTTCGAGAAGTTGATTTGGGGCATCGTACTTAAACATTTCTAAACCTTTTATACGAATTGTTCACTAAGAAATGAGAGAAGTTTCTCAGACTGATGAAGTGTGTGAGTGGCTTGCCAATCCCTGTAATCCTCACCCTGCGCTACATAACCAAAGGTACAAGCAACGGTTGGGGTGCCTGCCGCTTTTCCGGCGACAATGTCACGAATATGGTCGCCAAAGTAGAGCGAGTGCTCTGCTGAGGCGTCAACCGTTTTAAGCGCTTTGATAATCCCTTCAGGATCGGGTTTTGACTGTGACACATCCTCTGGGCATATACATACGCTGCAGCGATCAGTTAGTTGTAGCTTTTCAAGCACAATGTCCGTCAGTTCACGAGGTTTGTTGGTTACTATGCCCCAAGGGATCTGTTGTTCTTCAAGCCAGGTCAGAGCTTCGTTAAACCCTGGAAATAATCCGCCGCTCTCGACAGGGTTGCTTCTGTAAAGTGCCAAAAATTCATTGTGAAGTTCAGTTTCGTTGGCAATGAACTGCTCTGGGAAAGCGGCGTTAAGCATCGGTTTTCCACCGTTAGAGGCGTTGTCCCTAATGAGCTGGTAATTGGGTTGCGAATAGCTGCGGTTCTGCGCCTGCTCACAAATGACCCGATAGAAATCTGGGGCTGTGTCCAGCAGGGTGCCGTCTAAATCAAACAGGGCAGATCTCATAGAGGCTTGGTCGCAGCGACGAGGTAGTTCACGCTGACATCGTTAGCATCGAGTGCGTATACTTTTGTCAGCGGGTTGTAAGTCATACCCGATAGGTCATCCACCTCTAATCCTGCAGCTCGCATATGATTAGCTAACTCAGCCGGGCGAATAAATTTGTTGAAGTCATGCGTGCCATTGGGTACCAGCTTAAGAAGACGCTCTGCACCCAAAATAGCAAATAGGTAAGCTTTTGGGTTTCGGTTCAGTGTTGAGAAGAACACGCGTCCACCGGGTTTGGTTAGTGCTGCACAGGCTTTGACGACGGAGGCTGGGTCTGGGACGTGTTCTAGCATCTCCATACAGGTGACCACATCAAACCGTTCTGGGTTTTCTTCGGCGAACTCTTCAGCTGTAGTTCTGGTGTAAGCAACTTTCACGCCCGACTCAAGGCCGTGTAGCTTGGCGATTTTCAACGGTGCTTCACCCATATCAATACCGCTCACTAAGGCGCCGCGATGCGCCATTGCCTCTGACAAAATGCCACCGCCACAGCCAACGTCTAATACCTCTTTTCCGGCGAGCTCAGCATGGCGATCAATGAACCCCACGCGCAGTGGATTGATATCGTGAAGGGGTTTGAACTCGCTCTCTTTATCCCACCAGCGTGAAGCAAGCTCTTCAAATTTAGAGATCTCTTGTGGGTCGATATTCAGGTTTGTTTGATCGGTCATTTAGGCTACCAAAGTGGCAATTCATTAACGGTTAATGAGGGTAGTTTATCACCCCTTTGAATAAGGCCCAAAAGCTGATTTGATTCAATTGTTTGTGTTATGATGTGGACTTTATTTTTGCACCGGGTGGCGGTGCGAACAGAAGACTAAAAGGAACGCCAGATAATGGGTGACCTAACCAAAGAAGTTCTTCCGGTAAATATCGAAGACGAACTGAAGCAATCCTACCTTGATTACGCGATGAGCGTGATCGTCGGCCGTGCACTCCCTGATGCTCGTGACGGCCTTAAACCTGTTCACCGTCGTGTGCTGTTTGCGATGAATGAGCTGGGTAATGATTGGAATAAGCCCTACAAAAAATCCGCTCGTGTGGTTGGTGATGTAATCGGTAAATACCACCCTCACGGCGACAGTGCGGTTTACGATACGATCGTCCGTATGGCGCAAGATTTCTCTATGCGGTACATGCTGGTGGATGGCCAGGGTAACTTTGGTTCGGTTGACGGTGACTCTGCTGCGGCAATGCGTTACACCGAAATTCGAATGAAGAAGATCTCTCACGAGCTTCTTTCGGATTTGGATAAAGAGACCGTCGATTACGTCGATAACTACGACGGTACTGAAAAGATTCCAGCGGTTCTTCCGACTCGTGTGCCAAACTTGCTAGTGAATGGTTCAGCCGGTATTGCGGTAGGTATGGCGACGAACATTCCTCCTCACAATTTAGGCGAGGTCGTTCGTGGCTGTTTAGCCCTGATCGAGAATCCAGATATTACTGTCGATGAGCTACTCGAGTTCATCCCAGGTCCAGACTTCCCGACGGGCGGTATCATTAATGGCCGTGCGGGTATTTTGCAGGCTTACCGAACCGGTCGTGGCCGCATCTATGTCCGTGCTAAGCACCATATAGAGGATCACCCTAAAAACGGTCGTCCAATGCTGGTCATCACCGAGATTCCATACCAGCTCAACAAAGCTCGCTTGATCGAAAAGATTGCTGAGCTAGTTAAAGAGAAGAAGATCGAAGGCATCAGCGAACTTCGTGATGAGTCAGACAAAGATGGTATGCGTATTGTTATTGAGCTGCGTCGTGGTGAAGTGCCTGATGTCATCATCAATAACCTGTTTGCGCAGACACAGCTGCAGAGCGTGTTTGGTATCAACATGGTGGCGTTGGTTGATGGTCAGCCGCGTCTGTTGGATCTGAAAACGGCGCTTGAGTGTTTCGTTCGTCACCGTCGAGAAGTGGTTACACGTCGTACTGTTTACTTACTGCGTAAAGCACGTGAGCGTGGTCACATCTTGGAAGGTTTGGCGATTGCACTGGCGAACATTGATCCAGTTATTGAGCTTATCAAGAAATCTCCAACTCCTGCAGAAGCAAAAGAGGCGCTTATTGCGACCGCTTGGGCGCCTGGTCAAGTATTGGATATGCTAGATCGTGCAGGTGAAGATGCCTGTCGTCCAGAAGGTTTGGAAGCTCAGTTCGGACTTCGTGACAACAGTTACTTCCTATCACCGGCTCAAGCTCAGGCGATTCTTGAGTTGCGTCTACACCGTCTAACCGGTCTAGAGCACGAAAAACTGATCGAAGAGTACCGTGATCTTATTGAGCGTATCGCAGAGCTTCTAGAAATTCTTGGCTCGCATGTTCGTCTAATGGAAGTTATTACAGACGAGTTGAACGAGCTAGTAGCAGAGTATTCTGATGAGCGTCGTACTGAAATTACGGCGTCTATGCAAGATCTAACCATTGCTGATCTAATCACTGAAGAGGAGATGGTTGTTACTATCTCTCACGGTGGCTACGCGAAGACTCAGCCACTTGAGGCCTACCAAGCACAGCGTCGTGGTGGTAAAGGTAAGTCAGCGACGGCAATGAAAGATGAAGATTTCGTCGAGCATCTGCTAGTGACCAACAGTCACGACACGATCCTATGTTTCACCAACTTCGGTAAGGTTTACTGGCTGCGCGTGTTTGAGATCCCTCAGGCAAGTCGTACTGCTCGCGGTCGACCAATGGTCAATATTCTGCCGTTGGCAGAGGGTGAACGCATCAGTACGATTCTTCCTGTTAAAGAGTTTGATGATGAACGTTGCGTATTCATGGCGACAGCCAACGGTACCGTTAAGAAGACTCGTCTTTCGGCATTCTCACGCCCACGCAGCACAGGTCTGATCGCACTGGATATCGTTGAAGGTGACCGCCTAATTGGTGCGTCTCTGACTAACGGTAGTGATGATGTGATGCTGGTTACCTCTGCAGGTAAGGCGATTCGTTTTAACGAAACGGATGTTCGTGAGATGGGTCGTACTGCTCGCGGGGTGCGTGGTGTTAAATTGGATGATGTCGCTAAAGTGATTTCGTTGATGGTGCCTCAGGAAGGCGGTCAGGTCTTGACTGCTTCTGAGAAGGGCTATGGCAAGAAGACGGCGATTACTGAATTCCCAATTC
Organism: Marinobacterium sp. xm-d-530; assembly: GCA_949499045.1. Taxonomy (GTDB): domain Bacteria; phylum Pseudomonadota; class Gammaproteobacteria; order Pseudomonadales; family Balneatricaceae; genus Marinobacterium_E. The sequence goes on from CATEEE010000017.1 coordinate 7,559, forward strand.
GTGGTCGTGGTGGTATGGGTGTCATTGCCATGCAGTGCACCGAACGAAATGGTTCATTGGCTGGTGCCGTACAGGTCTTTGATGGCGATGACATCATGCTGATCAGTGACCTTGGCACTATGGTTCGTACTCGTACTTCTGAGATCTCTTCACTGGGTCGAAATACTCAAGGTGTCCGTCTAATCCGTGTTGCGGATGATGAGGCTCTAATCGGTATTGCTCGAATCGAAGAGCCTGAAGAGGACGAAGATGCGACTGATGCGGCCGAAGAGGGCAGCTCAACAGAAGCTACCGCATCAGAAGAGAGTCAAGTTGCACAAGAGGAGTCTGATGATTCCGACGGCAGTGAAGAAGAGTAATTGAGGCTCGGAACCCCTATTAAATGAACCGTCTATTTAATTTCAGCGCTGGTCCTGCAGCGCTGCCAACTGAAGTATTAGAAATTGCCCAATCTGAAATGTTGGATTGGCATAGCAAAGGCCTCTCTATCATGGAGATGAGCCACCGTAGCGCTGAGTTTGTTAGCGTGGCAGAAGGCGCTGAACAGGATCTACGTGACCTGATGAACATCAGTGATGACTACGCTGTCATGTTCTTGCAAGGTGGAGCGACCAGTCAATTTGGCATGGTGCCCATGAATCTGTCACAAGGTGGTAAGGTCTCATACATCAATACTGGTGTGTGGTCGAAAAAAGCGATTAAAGAGGCTAAGCGTTTTGCTGATGTTTCAATTGCAGCATCGACTGAATCATCAAATTTCAGTGAAGCGCCTTTACAATCGGATCTATCGATTGATTCAACGGCAAACTACCTTCACTACACCACCAATGAAACCATTGGTGGCGTTCAATTTGATTACATACCAGATGCGGGTGACGTGCCGCTGGTGGCTGATATGTCTTCGGACATTTTGTCTGCGCCTATCGATGTTTCGCGCTTTGGTTTGATCTATGCAGGTGCGCAAAAGAACATCGGTCCTGCCGGTTTGACGGTTGTCATCGCACGTAAAGATCTCTTAGGAAACCCTTTAAACACAGCGCCGACGATGTACGACTATGCGGTACATGCCGCTGAAGGGTCGATGCATAACACACCGCCTACCTTGGCTTGGTATCTATCGGGTCTGGTGTTTCAGTGGATCAAACGTCAGGGTGGTCTGTCTGCAATGGCTGAATTGAACCATCGTAAAGCGTCTAAGCTTTACGCAGCCATTGATGGCAGTGATTTTTTTGCCAACCCAGTTGCTGTGCGTAACCGTTCGATCATGAACGTTCCGTTCACACTGGCAGATCCTGCTCTTGATAAGACTTTCCTGACAGAGTCTGAAGAGGCAGGGTTGTTGAATCTTAAAGGGCATCGCTCTGTAGGCGGTATGCGCGCAAGCATCTACAACGCAGTCCCTGAAGCTGCAGTTGATGCACTGATCGACTTTATGGCTGATTTCGAAAAGCGCCGAGGCTAATAATGGATCAGCAGAATCTCTACCAAGGGTTGACTCAAGATGAGGCGCTGACACAGGTGCGTGATGAGATCGATCAGATTGATCAAGAGATTCATGTTCTGTTGAATAAGCGTGCTGAGTGTGCCCAAAGAGTTGCAGATATTAAGCATAACTTTGGTGCTAACTCGCCTGTTTTTTATCGTCCAGAACGAGAGGCGCAGGTGCTGCGTAATGCGATGCAGCGCAATCAGGGTCCACTTCCTGATCGGGAGATCGCTCGACTCTTTAGAGAGGTGATGTCAGTCTGTTTGGCGCATGAGCATCGTATGAATGTTGGGTTTGTTTCAGCCTCAGAGTTAGATACTGAACAAGCCGCCCTTAAGCAGTTTGGCCACTCGGTAGAGCCTATCGCTTTCTCAAATGCGATGGAGACTTTGCTCAGTCTTTCTCAAGGCGCGTTGCACTACGCGGTTATTTCGGTAACTACACTGCCTGAGGTCCTGTCATTGTTGGTTTCTCAGCAATTAAACGTGGTGGGTGAAGTGAGCTTGCATGGTGATGAGGCGTTTTTAGTGGTGGGGCAGCAGCAGGTCTTGGAATCCGGTGATGATAAAACGGCTCTCATTGTTGTGGGTGAGGTTCCAGTGGTTGTTAACCAGACTCGTACCATCACTGATGGAGCCCTAACCTATCTAGAGCTTGATGGTGCTATGTCGATTAAACAGGTCCAATCTCAGCTTGGATCAGAGC
>CATEEE010000018.1 GCA_949499045.1 Marinobacterium sp. xm-d-530
CTTAAATAACGAGCCGATTCAATCGCGATGGCACGGCCCAGTTGCCGATCTAATGAACGAACCAAACTTAGTGAATCATTGCGCACTTCATCGAGACTGAATACACCATCCGCCCCATTGCGAAGGGCTCGAACCAGGGTGCTTTGTTCAAGCTGAGAGATAAACGCAATGGTTGGTTTAGGGCTGACTCGTTGCGCTAATTCACTGAGCTGCTCAGTTTCTGGAAACGAGTGGAAATCAAAAAAGAGAAGTGATGTAGAGTGGTGCTCTAAATAGTCTTCGACGGCTTCGAGCGTTGCACAGGTAGCCAGCCTTAGGCCATCTACCTGGCTCAATTCACAAAGATCAAAAATAGCATCTATGGTCTCGGTATCCGAGGAGTAGATTAAAATTCGAGTCTCTTGTGAATCCATCGCAGGTTTCGTCAAACAAGTAGCAACATATTAGGTACCGAGACTACTCCTGCAACGGTTTGAAGTAAACTGTTGTTAAAAGTCGTCTGCGTTGAACTCAACACGACCATCATTCACTTCAAACTCACGCTTCTGCAGATAAGCATCACGAATGAACGTGTATCGATCACCCGTTATGACCCCTTCACGATCAAGCAGTGACGCGCGCTTATCAACCACCTTCAGCGCTTTTAAGCCGAAACGTAGCTCATCAGACTCAACCTGATTGAGTGGATCTAGGTACATATCTGGAATGATTCCAACCCCGTCACGAACCGTTGAAGGACCAAACAATGGCAACACTAGGTAAGGACCTGATTCGACACCCCAAGCACCTAGGGTTTGACCAAAGTCTTCATCATTTTTTGGAATATCCATGGCTGTCGCCACATCAAACAGCCCGCCAATACCGATGGTGGTGTTGATTAGAACGCGTGATAGATCCTGAGTTGCTTCAACAGGCTTTAGCTGAAGCACGTTGTTAAAGAAAGTCACAACATCGCGCAGGTTATCGAAGAAGTTACTGACGCCCTGCTCAGCCACATCCGGCATGATAAAACGGTAGCCTTGGGCAACCGGTTTAAGAATTGCACGATCCAAAGATTCGTTGAAGTTAAAGACGCCACGGTTAAAACCTTCCCACGGATCCTGCAACTCAGACTCATCAGCAAATGCTGTGACAGAACTCAGTGACACACTCAGTACAAAAAGAGCCAAAAATTTATTTAAAACGTTCATTAAAACTACCTAATTACGGGTTATCACCTAGCCAATTGAGTATGAAGTATAGGCTAGGATTTATTAATTGGATCCATTATCCAGAAACTTCTGTGAACCTCTGCTTAAGACGCTTCTCAGAAATTTTAAATTCTGTACCTAGCTCCTGAGCAAAAAGCGATACACGATACTCTTCGATCCACCATTTAAAGTCGATCAACTCGCTACCCACCTCTCCGGTGTCACGGGCCTTAGCAACGGCTGCTTCATACTGCTGTTGCCATTTAACTAACTCATCCGACCATAAGACTTGTTGGCGCAGCGTTCTTTGGTACTTCTCTAACCGAACCTCAATCGCTTTAAGGTATCGCGGCAGATGTGCCAACCACTGCGGTGGTGTCTCGGTGAGGTAGGTTTTATCCATTAAGCGATCCAGCTGAGCCTGAATGTCATTCAATACAGGTACTGTTTCTAACGAAATCTTACCGTTTAACGCCTTCGATATACGATGGACGCGCTGATGCAACTCGATCACAAATGCCGCAATGGTTTTTGCCTGCTCATGCAGATCCGCTCTAACTCTATCTCGCGTTTGGCTGAACTCTGTTTCACTGCTTGGTAAGTTATCCTGATCGATCAAGCTCAGCGCCGCGGCCATAATGATCTGCTCTTGCAGGAAGCGTTCATTGTATTTTTTACCTGCCTGAAGAATGGCCTGTGCCAAGTTAGGCAGACTTTTACGAATGTCTTTAACTTGAGTCTGCAAAGAGATCAGCACCAAACGGGCCACACCTCGATGTGACTGTCGTTGCGCATCTAATGGCTGACTCAGCAGGGTCAGTTCGACATTTTCACCCTTATCAATCAGTGCTGGGTAGGCTTCCACTTCGATACCGCCAGCGTGTTTGACTGTTTTTTGCTTATCAAGCTTACCAAAGCTCCACTCAGTTAATTCCGTCTCACCCCAACTCTGTTTAGGGGCTTGCTGAATCGCAGTCTGGGCCGCATCCCCTAACTGGCGCTGCAACTCTGACCAATCACGCCCTTGCCCTAATAGTCGACCCTGCTCATCCACCACACGAATGTTGGCTTGATGAATCGGTTCAAGCTGAACACTGTTCAGCTGATCCACCTGAACACGGTGCCCCGTCAAACGCAGCAATTGCAGTGAAACGGCCTCAAATAGATCACCGTCGCCAAAGGCGAGTTTCTCCATTAACTCAGAAACATAGTTGGGGATCGGCACAAACTGTTTTCGCTCAGCCTTGGGTAGGCCTCGCAGCAACGCCTCAAGCTTGGCGGCTAACATGCCCGGCACCAACCATGCTAAACGATCAGTGCTCAGTCTAGGCAACAGAGGCAAGGGACAATCGATGCTCAAACCATCATCGACCGCGCCGAGTTCAAACTTATAACTCAGTTTTAACGGAGCACCCTCAATTAATAGCACTTCAGGATACTGCTCATCTCTTACATGATCGGCAGAGCGTTGCAGTACATCTTGCTCGGTCAAAAAGAGCAGTTTAGGCGTTTGCTGTTCCGCTTTTTTTCGCCAAGAGTCAAAACCTGCTCCGTTGACGATGTCTGAACCAGCGTGTTGGTCTAGGCGCTCTAGGTAAAACTGAAACAGCGTCTCTTCATCGACCAATAGATCACGACGGCGTGACTTATCTTCAAGCGCTGCAACAGACTCTAACAGATCACGGTTGCGCTGAAAGAAAGGGGCCTTAGTCTGGTATTCACCCTCGACCAGTGCGCTTCGTATGAAAATCTCATGAGACACTTCACGGTCGATCGGTCCATAGTGAACCTTACGTTTTGGCACAATCACTAGGCCATAGAGTCGCACCTGTTCACTGGCCACCACTTGTGCACGCTTTTTCTCCCAATGCGGCTCTAGGTAGCTGCGTTTAATGAGATGCTTAGCTAAGGGTTCAACCCACTCTGGGTTGATCTCTGCTACGTTATGGGCAAATAGCTGACTGGTCTCAATCATCTCAGCGGCTACCACCCACTTTGGAGCCTGTTTAAATACACCTGAACCTGGGAAGATTTTAAAGCGACGGTTTCGCGCGCCGAGGTATTCACCTCGCTCTTGTTTAAAGCCAAGATGCCCAAGAAAACCAGAGATGATGGCTCTATGAACCTGATCGTAACTGGCCGGTTCGCTGTTCTCTTTAAGCTCCAGTGATTTGATGCTCAGATGCAGCTGTCGATGAAGATCTCGCCACTCTCGCATTCTTAAATAACTAAGGTAATGTTTGGTACACCACTTGCGCAGTTGATTCTGACTCAACTCAAGACGCTGCTCTTCAAACGCATTCCAAAGATTAACCAAGGTAATGAAATCAGACTTTTCATCATGAAAGAGTTTGTGTTTTTCATCCGCGGCTTGGCGCTTGTTCTGTGGACGTTCACGAGGATCTTGAACACTCAGCGCACTGGTGACGATTAATATCTCACGCAGCGAGTGCTGCCGACCGGCTTCCACAATAATGCGGGCAATTTTTGGATCCACAGGCAAACGCGCCAGCTGCTTGCCCAACGATGTGATGGCACGTTTCGAATCAACCGCTTGCAGCTCTTCCAACAGTTTATAGCCGTCATTGATGAAGCGTTTATCAGGAGGATCAATAAACGGAAAGCGATCAATATCACCCAATCTAAGTTGCAGCATCTGCAGAATAACGGACGCTAGATTGGTTCTGCGAATCTCCGCGTCAGTGAACTCTGGACGAGAGATGAAATCCTCTTCCGAGTAGAGTCGAATACAGGTACCGGGCGCCACGCGACCACAGCGACCGGCTCGCTGATTAGCACTCGCTTGTGAAACCGGTTCAATTGGAAGGCGCTGTACTTTAGATCGGTAACTGTAGCGCGACATGCGAACCAGGCCAGGATCAATCACATAACGTATACCCGGCACGGTCACAGAGGTCTCGGCCACGTTGGTTGCCAACACGATACGGCGCCCAGCAGAGCGACCCGAGGTAAAGACCTTGTTCTGTTCGGCCAACGAAAGCCTTGCGTAAAGGGGCATAATCTCGACATCTCGCAGATCCGCCTTACGCAGTCTCTCTGCACTCTCTCGAATCTCACGCTCACCCGGCAAAAAAATCAGAATGTCGCCAGGCATACCAACGGCTTTAGCTCTGTCGATGGCAATGAGTTCATCAACTGCGTTGAGGATGCCCTGCTGAATATCACCACTCGCCTCATCCTCTTCATCCATAGATTCGTTCAATGGACGGTAGAGCGTCTCTACTGGGAAGGTTCTTCCAGAAACTTCAATGACCGGTGCATCACCAAAGTGTTTCGAGAAACGCTGCACATCGATGGTTGCTGAGGTAATAATGAGCTTAAGGTCGGGGCGTTTAGGTAGAATTCTTTTGAAGTAGCCCAGCAGGAAGTCGATATTGAGGCTGCGTTCATGCGCCTCGTCGATGATGATCACTTCGTATTTATTGAGGTATCGATCGTGCTGAGTTTCAGCCAGAAGGATACCGTCCGTCATCAATTTGATCTGGGTCTCTTCACCGATCTGATCGTGAAACCGGACTTGATAACCAACTCTAGAGCCCAGCTCGGTCTTCAACTCATCGGCAATGCGACTGGCGACGGTGCGCGCAGCTAATCGTCTTGGCTGAGTGTGTCCAATCAACCCTTTACAGCCTAACCCCAACTCTAGACAGAGTTTTGGCAACTGCGTTGTTTTGCCTGAGCCGGTTTCACCCGCAACCACGACTACTTGATTGTGTTGGATTGCATCGAGTATCTCTTGTCGTGCACCCGTTACAGGGAGGTCGGGGTAGTCGATAGGCAACAGGGCTTTTTCGGTCTTCTGTGCCACTATCGCTTCAGAGCGCTCGATACGTTCAACCGCCTTTTGCAATACTGCTTCATCGATCTCTTCTGTCTCTGATAGACGCTCCAAGTCACGACGAATGGGATATTGGTCGCGTATTTGGCAACGCTCGAGGCGATCGAAAAACGGTGTTAATGTCGGATGCACAATGGGACTCATTAATTTTGATAGCCGCGGATTTTACCCAACTGGTAAAAAGGCTGCCAGAAAACCGATTAAATAGTTGGTTTGCTAAAGGGGTTTGAGTTAATCAATCAGTCCCGATCGTAACACTCTACCAACAGAGCTATGAGGAAGTTCTCGTCTTAGCTCAATAAGATGGGGGACTTTATAAGCCGTTAAACGTTGACGGCAGTAGTTACGGATCATTTTCTGAGTCAAACGACGGTTGTTAGTGACTACGAAAAGGCGAAGCTTTGTTTCTCCCTCCTCTTGGTAACTGCCAAAAGCACAATCCGTTATATCTGGGTGCTGGGAGATTAGCGCTTCCACTTCAGACGGGTAAATTTTAAAATTTCCTTCTAAGGCGATAACATCGGATTGACGTTCAATCATATGCAGTGATCCATCGGGCTCCAGACGTCCGATATCACCTGTCCTAAACCAAGTGCGGTCAGCGTTCGATTCAGCTTGAGCCACGTAACCCAACATCACCTGCGGACCTCTGATACAGATCTCACCGGCACTGCCTTTGGGCAGTTCACTGCCCAACTCATCTTGGATGCGCACCTCTGTATCTTCAAGCGGTCGACCGACCGCGCCGGTCACAAAAGTACCACTGGCATCCAGCGTCACTACGGGTGAACACTCCGTCAGGCCATAGCCCTGTGAGATGACACAGTGAGTGATCGCCTGCCATTGATCACCAATCGCTTGATTCAATGGTGCGCCCCCTGACAGGGTGCATTTAAGCATTGAAAAATCGAGTTGCGGAAAGAGTGGATGTTTTACTAGCCCCATAAAGAGTGGCGCTACCCCAGCAAACAGCGTGGGGCGAAAGCGGTCAAACAGTTCAGCAATTTGGTTGATCTCTTTAACATCGGCGGCCATCTCAACGACACCACCCTGACACCAGGTCATTAAGCAGATCATGGAAGGGTAGCTATGATAAATCGGCAACGGCATAAGCAATCTTTGTGGACCAGAGATACCGATCTCTGACAGCCGTTGATCGAGCTGACCGATGTTACTGATTAGGTTTCTGTGACTCAGCTGCACCGCTTTAGCCTGACCCGTTGTAGCACTGGTCAGCTGAATCATTGCAACATCATCCAACTCTGTTCTTGCGCTTAAAATCAAAGAGCTAGAGTGATAAACAATCGCTTCACGAAATTGAAAATCAGCTAAATTGGGTGAGCGTTTGCGAATATGGCGCCAGAGTCGCTTCAGAGGAAATAGGAACCAACTTGAAAAATCTTCAGGAGAGCAGCTGACAGTGGTTAAACTATGGCCTCGACGCACGGCGAGTTCAGCTAAATTAGGATGTGTATAACAGGCAATAAACGCTTTTGCATTGGTCAGTTTCGAGACACGTTCTAATTCAGTGATGTCGGCAGAGGTCGTCAAACAGACGGGTACCAAACCTACACGCCAGAGGGACATTAATAGTACCGGGTAGTGTGCACCATTGGACATCTGCACAATGACGTTATCCCCTGCTGAAAGGTTCAGAACCTCGACAAACCATTGTGAAACAGAACGGCAGTGACCATTGAGATCAGTGAAATTTAATTGGGTATTACCCTCTCGAACGGCAGGCGTATTGGCGTATTGGCTTGACAACCATTGAGGCAGCTGCGAGAGGCTACTAATCGAGAGAGGCAATTGAGACATGTTATTCACTGCGATAAAAGCAGGTTTCTCCCTCTTTGAACACCCGAGCTTCACCTGTCTTAATCGGTTGCCACATTTCGTTATCAGTCAGTGGTTCTGTCGCAATGACAGTAACGATATCGTTCTCTTGAGTCTCACCCTTGAAATCGACAGTCAGATCACAATCTTTTAGTTGAGCAACTCCAAAAGGCGCACGCCGAGTAATCCAGTGCAATTTGGTAGTGCAGTATGAGAACAGCCAGTAAGAGTCACATAGCAACATATTAAAGACCCCTAGAGCACGGAGTTTATGGCAGCACTGGGTAATCAACTCAAATAGGGGGTCGGTTGTTAAGGGCGGTTCGGGAAAAGCTGTTCGAATCTGGTCTAACAGCCAACAGAATGCATACTCTGAATCGGTGGTACCGACAGGTTTATAAAAGCGCAAAGGCCAATCAAAAATCACTGGGTCCAACTGACCATTATGTGCAAACGTCCAGGTAAAACCCCAGAGTTCGCGGCTAAAAGGATGGGTATTTTCAAGATTAACTGAACCGACATTCGCTTGGCGAATATGACTAATGACATTTTTACTTTTGATTGGATAGTTACAGACCAACTGAGCGATTGGTGAGTCAACACTGGGTTGAGGGTCATGAAATGCGCGCTGAGCTTTACCTTCGTAGAAGCCGATACCCCACCCATCCTTGTGCGGTCCAGTACCACCGCCACGTTGCATCAAACCGGCGAAACTGAAACAGATATCGGTGGGTACATTCGCACTCATACCCATTAACTCACACATAGCGACTCCCTGTCTTTTAGCTAGTGAAAGTATAACCGAATAAACGGCTGGGGTCTGACCTTTGATCTGACCCCATTAAATCAACTGGCTAATTTAAAACAGGGAACGTAACCCGCAAAGTCTATCTTCATTCGACGCTGTTCAATGAATCCATTCAACAACTTATCCAGCGCAGAAATGACCTCTGGATCACCATCTAAGATGAAAGGCCCCTTTTCAGCCACCGCTTTTACTGCTGGCTCTTTAACGTTGCCCGAAACAATACCCGATAGTGCTTTACGAAGCTCTGAGGCCAGTTCAGAAATCGGCTGATCTTTATGTAGATTCAGCGATGCCATATTGGTGTGAGTCGGTTCAAACGGCAGTTGAAGTTCATAAGGGATCTGCAGCTGCCAGTTGAAGTGGTAAGCCTCGCCAGACGCTTTGCGCTGTTCTGTAACTTGGTTCAGTCCGCTCTTCATCAACGCAGCGACTTTCACAGGGTCATCAATCACAACTTGGTAGAGCTGACTGGCCTCTTCACCAAGGGTCGCTTTGACAAACTGATCGATCTGCTCGAAGTAGGCTTCGCTGCCTGCCGGACCTGTGAAAATAAAGGGCATAGCCACATTGCGATTCTGCTCTTGAAGCAAGATACCCAGCATGTAAAGAATCTCTTCTGCTGTCCCCGCGCCACCAGGAAATACAATGACGCCATGTCCAAGTCGCACAAAGGCTTCTAAACGTTTTTCAATGTCCGGCATGGTGATCAGTTCAGAGACAATCGGGTTAGGCGATTCGGCCGCAATGATGCCTGGCTCAGTAATACCTATATATCTTGGGTCGATAATGCGTTGTTTGGCGTGTGCAATGGTGGCGCCTTTCATAGGTCCTTTCATTGCTCCAGGTCCACATCCAGTACAAATATTGAGGCCTCTTAAACCCAATTCATAACCCACTTTTTTGGTGTAGGCATACTCATGGCGAGCAATGGAATGACCACCCCAACAGACCACAATATTGGGTTTGATGTTGGGCCTTAGGGATTTAGCGTGCCTTAAAATGTGAAAGACCGTATTGGTCAGTGTTTCACCCGGCGTTAAGCCTTCACAGACATCATTCAGTTCATCCACTACATAAACAAGATCTCGTAGAACTGAAAACAGGTGCTCACGAATACCATCAACCAACTCACCGTCAACAAAGGCCGACGCAGGTGCATTGATTAGATCCAGCTGCACACCACGGTGTTTATTCACGATATGAACATCAAATTGTTGGTATTTATCGAGCACTTCGGCTGTACAGTCCATCTCACTGCCGCAGTTGAGTACCGCCAAAGCGCATTGGCGAAAAAGAGGGTAGAGACCGGAATCACTTCTATCTCGAATTCGCTCTACTTCATAGGGTGAGAGCATATCTAAGCTTTCAAGAGGTTTTATACTGGCAGTGACAAATAGATCGCTCATAACACTCTCCTTCGCGTAATCACGATGTCATTATTTACGTTTATACATTAAGGATAGATGACATTCAGCGAATCGGCAGAACATATTTGCCAAAGGCGAATGCATCGATTAGTTTAAAGTTATCGGTGAGTTGATCATCGATCCCTCTCTGCTGCAGAAGGAACCGCCAATGAGCGCATCCAAGCTTTATATCCTTGATACCAACGTGCTGTTGCACGACCCTAAGTGTCTTGTCGAGTTTAAAGAGCAAGATATTGCCATTCCGATGACCGTGCTTGAAGAGCTCGATGACATTAAAGATCGGAAGAAGAACGTGGCTGCTGAAGCGCGTGCCGCGATTCGCGAGATTGATAAAATTCTGAGTAACGCCAAAGACCCTTCAGAGATTCTCGATGGTGTGCAGATTTTATTGGATGGAAAAGAGCGTGAGATCGTATTTGGTAAGCTCTCCATCTACCCTGATCATGAGCTTGCTCACGACAAAGGATTCTTGCCGGCTGACCACAATAAAGACAACCGCATTATTAACTGTGCCCTACACTTGCAGCGAGTTCTTCCCAAGCGCCAAGTCATTCTGGTCACTAAAGATTTGAACATGCGCCTAAAGGCGATGGGCGCTGGCTTAAAACGGGTTGAAGATTATCGTACCGATCAGCTTGTCTCGGACATTGATCTTCTGCCTGCAGGCCATCTGCACCTGGATACCCCTTTTTGGGATGGCGTAGATGCTGTTGAGAGCTATCACGAAAACGAGCACACCTTTCACAGAGTCGAGCGTGAGGTTCTGCCAGAAACCTACCCTAATGAATACATCTGGGACGACTCCCAAGATTTTGCGGCCAAAACCAGTCGTGTCGAAGGCGACAAGGTCACTCTTCAGGATCTTGGCTACCAAAATCTGATGCAACAGAACTGCTGGGGTATTTCGCCGATCAACATTCAGCAAGCCTTTGCTATGGAAGCGATGCTGGATCCCAATATTGATCTAGCCGTTCTGCTTGGGTCCGCAGGCTCGGGTAAAACCTTGGTTGCCCTAGCCAGTGCTCTGGAATTGGTTATTGAACAACGTCGTTATAACAAGATCATCGTCACGCGCTCTACGCCACCAGTTGCAGAGGATATCGGCTTCCTGCCTGGAACCGAGGAGGAGAAGATGACGCCTTGGATGAGTGCCATTAACGACAACTTAGAAGCGATGCATGAACAGGATGAGCGCCCGCAAAGCAGTGTTAAGTATGCGATCGAAAAGGCCAATATTCAGTTCAAATCACTCAACTTCATACGTGGGCGAAGCATCCAGAACGCCATTGTTTTGATTGATGAGGCGCAAAACTTAACGCCTCAGCAGATGAAAACGATCCTGACCCGCTGTGGTAAAAATACCAAGATGGTCTGCCTAGGCAACTTGGCGCAGATTGACTCTAACTATTTAACAGCACTCACGTCGGGCTTAACCTACATTGTTGAACGCTTTAGGGACTATGAAGGCTCTGCCAGCGTCCACTTTGAGGGAATCTTCCGTTCTAAACTGGCCGAATACGCCGAAGAGCACCTCTAATTCGACAAATTAAGGTACAAGCGCTGTGACTCCATCTGGGGTCACAGCCACCCTCTGATGACCCTCGCGGTTTAGATGCAGAAGGTCAAAAGAGCTGATCTCAATCTCCACCACACAGAACCAGTTCTGCTCTACAAACTCAACGATTGAATCAACAACGGAACCTGGCGCTCTCATAGTCGTATAGTCACCAACCGTCGGCCCATTTTTTACGCTCTTCCAACGCTCATCAATAGCTTTCGAGTCAGATATTAATCTTGCAACACCTTCTGCACGCAGCTGCCGTTTTAGCTGTGGATTCCAGAAGCAGAGTGAGACATTGGGGTTATGTTGCAGCTGCAAAATTTTCGGCGAACGTGCGTCGCTGTAAAAACGAATGAGCCAGTTTTGAACGTCTACCTCTCTCAAAACAACAGAGCGTGAATGTGGCCGACACTCCTGATCCACTGTAGAGAGTGTAAACACTTTCCACGGGTGCCCATTTTCAACCAACGAATCTTCAAGAAACCCCAATAAATCAAGGGGTTTTAAGCTATTTAAGTCGATCATTCGATACATCCATCTGAGACATTGGTCTATCTTGGAAAACAGTCAAATTCGCCAGAGTCCAGTAAATACGTGACTTATAGTTATCCGTAATACCCGTATAACAAAACATTTAGACATTAGAGACTAGTAACCATGGTGCGGCGCAATATAATTGGCAACACTGAAATATGGGTGACATATTTATCTGTTACCCACGGCCTCACTTCCAAGGCCTATTTGCCAAAAGCTTATAGGAGATTGAGTCGTAAGGCACATTTGTTCAACACACAGATGGTAGTCGAGTTATGGATTCAGAAGTAGATGTATTGTTAGTTGGCGCTGGAGCGATGAGCACGACGCTTGCCGTTATGCTTCAGGAGCTAGACCCTAATCTGAAAATGATGATGGTCGAGCGTCTCAACCACGTGGCTAGTGAAAGCACCGATGGTCTTAATAACGCGGGTACTGGACACGCAGCCTATTGTGAGTTGAACTACACGCCACGTCAGGCAGACGGTTCCATCAACTGTAGCAAAGCCTTCTCAATCAACGAGTGTTTTGAGATCAGCTTGCAGTTTTGGTCATACCTTGTGAACAAAGGTGCGCTGCCTCATCCTAAGAAATTCATTAACACGACCCCACACTGCAGCTTTGTTTGGGGTGAAGACAACGTCGATTTTCTTCGTAAACGCCACCAGGCGCTATCACAACACCCGCTCTTTGATGCGATGGAGTTCAGTGAAGATCCTGAGCAGATCCGCGAGTGGATGCCACTGGTAATGCAAAACCGTGAAGACAATCAGCCAATCGCTGCAACTCGCGTGCGTTATGGTTCGGACGTTAACTTTGGTGAGCTTGCTCGCTTTATGGTTAATTTCCTAGAGGTTAGCGGTAACTTTGAATTGAAGCTATCGTCTACGGTACAAGATCTCAAACAGGAAGAGGATGGCCGCTGGTGCGTCAAACTCAAACACTCTGCTAAAGCAGACACCTATAAAGTCCGCGCGAAATTCGTATTCCTAGGCGCGGGTGGCGGTGCTCTGCCCCTTCTACAAAAATCTGGTATACCTGAAGGTGAAGGTTACGGTGGTTTCCCTGTTAGTGGTCAGTGGTTGATTTGTAAGAACAAAGAGGTGATCGAACGTCACCAGGCCAAGGTATACGGTATGGCCCCAATTGGTGCACCTCCGATGTCGGTACCCCACCTGGATACACGTATTATCAATGGTGAAAAAGCCTTGCTGTTCGGTCCTTTTGCTGGCTTCACAACTAAGTTCCTAAAAAATGGTTCGTTGATGGATCTACCAATGTCCTTAAGCCCAGATAACCTGGTGCCAATGATGTCGGTTGCTCGTAACAATATGGATCTGACCAAATACCTGATCAGTGAAGTAATGCAGACACACGGATCGCGAGTTGAGTCACTGCGCAACTTCTTCCCTGAAGCCGAAGAGAATGATTGGGAACTCTCCTTTGCCGGACAGCGTGTCCAAATTATTAAACCGGGCAATGAAACCAAGGGTAAGCTAGAGTTCGGTACAGAAGTGATCTCTGCAGCCGATGGCTCGATAGCCGCACTGCTCGGTGCTTCACCAGGCGCATCAACGGCAACCAGCACCATGATCTCGATTATCGAAGAGTGCTTTGCTGAGCGCATGCAGAAATCGAACTGGGTTGAGAAGCTTAAGCAGATGATTCCATCCTATGGTGAATCACTTGCAACCAATAGCGACCTTCTTCGCTCAGTGCGTGCCCAAACGCTTGAGACACTGCAACTGGATGAGAAAAAAGCCTCTCAAGCGGCTTAACTCTTTCCACTTCTACGACCACACCGGATTGGTTTATTGGTGTTAAAGGACTACCATTGCGTCAATAAGGAGTCCGGTGTGGTTAAACGTTTTTTTGAACATCTTTTTGTACTGATTGTTCGGTTCTATCAACTGTTCATCAGCCCTGTGCTGGGCCCGCGCTGTCGATTCTACCCAACCTGCTCAAGCTATATGATCGAAGCCATTCAACTGCATGGTCCCATTAAGGGCACACTGCTTGGTTTGAAACGCATGGGACGCTGCCATCCAGGATCAGATGGTGGAATAGATCCCGTCCCTGGTAGCGAGCTTGAAACCAGTTATCAACAAGAACTTGCCGAACAAAGCTGCGGCTGTTCACACTCAGAGAACAAGGAGCACTGATCGTGTTTTCTACTGCCAGCCTTACAGGCATTGCTCTGCTCTATATGGCACTTCTGTTTGCATTAGCGATTTTTGTTGAGCGCAAGGTAAGGAAACAGTCTGGTCTTAGCTTTCAAGGTCCTATCTACGCCCTCTCATTGGCTGTCTTTTTTACCTCTTGGACATTCTATGGCAGCGTTGGCTTTGCGCTTGAGAACGGACTGCAGTTCTTTGCCATCTACATCGGCGCCATTCTTGGCCTTTTCTTTGGTGCCAAAGCGATTAAAAAAATGGTTCTGGCCAAAGAGAGTTTCCGTTTAACGTCCATTGCCGATTTCATATCAACGCGTTACAGACGATCTCAGCGCATTGCCGCTCTGGTTACCATCATTGCCATTCTTGGCCTACTTCCCTACATCGTTCTGCAATTACGAGCGATCAACAGTGCTTTTGATGTACTGACGAACGACTCAGCAACCCAAGGCAGCTGGTCGGCTGTCATCATTACACTGACACTTGCGTTTATTACGATTCTTTTTGGTGCCCGCAAACTTGATCCTACAGAACGTCATCAAGGCATTATTGCCGTGCTAGCCGCAGAGTGTCTGGTTAAACTGTTTGCTTTTATTGCTCTGGGTCTGTTTGTTACTTTTGGTCTGTTTGACGGCTTTGGTGATCTCTTCAAACAGGCGGAACAGGCCAACTTACAACCGATTTACAGTGTTGGCGGTTCAGATAGCGTCTTAACTTGGGTTGCCTTGATCATACTGGGCGCTGCGGCCATTTTGATGCTACCTCGACAGTTTCATGTCACTGTGGTTGAAAACCCTGGTACAGCTCACATTAAGAGTGCACTGACACTCTTCCCTATCTACACGCTTGGCATCAACCTGTTTGTCATTCCCATCGCACTTGCCGGACTCTTACTCGGGCTGCCAACAAGCTCAGGTGACCAGTTCGTATTACTGATTCCAAAGCTCGCTAATAGTGAGGTGATGGCGCTAGTGGGTTATATAGGAGGGTTTGCCGCAGCGACAGGGATGGTGATCGTTACACTTATTACCCTAGCAACGATGACCTCAAACCACCTAGTTATTCCCGTCTGGCGCCGCTTCAAACCTGATCTAAATTTAGGCGCCTCTCTGCTTCATCTGCGCTGGATACTCATTCTGGGCATTGCGTTAATTGCCCACCTATTTGCCAATCAACTCGATGCACCTTACTTGCTGGTTGCACTAGGATTAATATCATTCTCAGCAGTCCTTCAGTTAGCACCAGCTGGATTAATAGGTCTATTTTGGCGCAAAGGGAATAGTTTAGGTGCCGCTCTAGGTTTGATATCCGGCTTTATCCTTTGGGGGTTCACCCTGGTCATGCCACCTATGGTCGGTGAAGGATGGATTGATCCCAGTGTTATGACGGAGGGTCTATTTGGCCATCAATGGCTGCGACCAAACGCACTGTTTGGGCTGGAGTTCTTACCACCCCTCGCCCATGGCGTGTTCTGGTCACTCTTTTTCAACATCACACTCTATGTTGTTGGCAGTAAACTCTACAAACCTCGCAAGGTTGAGAGAGCTCAGACAGAAGAGCTGTTTAACGCCACCAACGAGGTATTAACTGATCGCTACCGCAATGCCCGTCCAACGGGTCTTGAAGCCTACATTGAGCGAGAGCCGAAAACCCAAGAGGCCGAACTGCTTCTCAACCGCTTTTTAAGCAATGATGCAGCGGATCAGGTACTTGGCAGTATTCTTACCGATCTACAGTTAGGTGCCCGCACTCATTTCACCATTGTCGAGTTGATGGAATTTCACCGACTCCTTGAGCAACGCTTAGCCGGTTCCATCGGCGCTGCAGGAGCCCATTCCGCCATAGAGGAGTCTATTCGCTATTCCGACAGAGAGTCAGCCGACCTAAAAGCGCTTTTCTCTCACATAGCCAGCGAATTAAAACTGAGCAGTTCAGCTACCGAAAACAGTCCTCAATTTGAGTCATTGCAAGACAATAACGAACAGCTTAACAACGAACTGGCTAAGCTGAAAAATGCGAATAAGGTGCTAGAGGAGAAGGTTGACCGTCAGTACGAAGTTATTCATGGGCATCGTTTAGAGATACAGAAGCTAACCCATGAAAACCAGACACTTAAAGCACGCTTGGGACTCTCAACTAATGATAGTTAATATCCCTACTGTGGGAAATCAGAGGAGGCTTTAAGCCTCCTCTTTTTTTAGATGGACATCCATTTGTGGGAACGGAATTGATATACCTTCGGCATCAAAACGCACTTTAATCTCTTCAGTCAGTGCCCAGCGAACCTCCCAGTAATCTTCGGTTTTAACCCAGGGACGCACAATAAAATTAACGCTGCTATCGGCCAATTCTGACACGGCAATTTTGGGGGCAGGATCTTCCAAGACTCGACTATCAGCCGTCACAACCTCTGTAAGAATGTGTTTAGCTTTACGCAGATCGTCGTCATAGCCTATTCCAAAGATCATATCGATACGACGTGTTGGTCTGCGATTATAGTTTGTGATGATTCCTGAATAGATCGAACCATTTGGCACGATCACTTCTCGGTTATCACCCGTACGCATCACGGTATTAAAAATCGTGATCTCTTCAGCAACACCCGATATACCTGCCACTTCGACAAAGTCACCCTCTTTAAAGGGACGAAAGAAGATGAGTAAGACACCCGCAGCAAAGTTCTTCAACGAGTCCTGTAGCGCTAAACCGATCGCTAAACCTGCAGCACCGACCAAAGCGATTAATGAGGTAGTATCGACACCCAATTGACCTAATGCGGCTACGATGACCAATAGCGTCAAAAGAATGCTGATGACGGATCTTACAAAGTTGACCAACATAGTATCCATCGATGTACGATGCAGTCCTCTTTCAAGCAGCCGAGTCGAAAATTTGACCAACCAGCGACCCACCACAAAGATGGCCAGAGCCGAGGTAATGTTGATTGACCAAGGGACTAGGTAGGTGTCTATTAGAGATTGCAAATCAGGCATAGTAAACGTCCAAAAAGGCTAAATTTAAGCTGCGGGTAAGGTTGATAGTGATAAATTTACCCCCATATACACACTATAACCTAGGTAAAGCAGTTTCCCATCTATGCGTTCAGTTTTTTCTCTATTCGTTCTTCTCTTTTCAAGCCAACTCTATGCGGCTGATTACCACATTGCCGATGATGTTCAGCTCTTCATGCACAGCGGTCCCTCTTACGAATACCGAATTGTTTCTAGAGTTCGTAGTGGTGATCCCGTTACACTGTTAGAACGCGGTAAAGATTACACCAAGATCAAACTGGCCGATGGCAAAGAGGGTTATGTATTAACTCGCTACCTTGCTGAGGGGCAAAGTAAACTCAAAGCTCTTCAAACGGAGCTTCCTGACCTAAAACAGCAAGTCGCATCGCTTAGTGAAGATTTAGCTAAGAGAAACAATCAAATCGCTCAGCTTGAAACCGAATTAGCAAGCTTCCGAGATGAAACGACCGATTCAACCACTGAGCTTGTCATCAAAGATAAACGAATTCGCGAACTTGAGTTTCAGGTCGCCAATATGGATCAATCAAACTTAATGCGCTGGTTAACCCATGGCGGGCTGATTGCCCTAGTGGGTTTGATTGTTGGATTGATCCTACCCCACCTTCCTCGTCGTAAGAAAAGACAGGATGAGTGGTTTTAATTAACAAAAAAGAGAGAAGTGAGTATGGAAATGGTAATGCTTGGCACTCTGTGCGTCGTTGCAGCGCTGTACATCTTCAGCACCAATGTTCAATCTAAGAAGCCTGCTCTACAACCCATTCGTATCGAAGAGCGTGACCAGGCAAAACGTCGTCACTAAATCAGGTCTTCATCGTTAATGGGACGTGGCGTGAAGTCTGCGATCCCATCTTCAATGGTCCATGCACGACGCCCCTGCTCGACACGAATGACGCCTTTGAATCGCGCTTGTAGATAAGGCACGACCTCTTCAAGGGTGTCTATATCACACAAAATCACACCACCACGATCATCTTCAGTCGAAAATAGAAACGATTGCATCGTACACCTCTAAAAAACAGATATATCAGTCTAACAACTTACCCCTACCACTTTAAGTAGGCGAAGCGATCTTTTATCTCTTGTTTGGCCAGTTGATAGTCAGGAAAGTATTGGCTAACGAGGGCCCAAAAGCGTGAACTGTGATTCATCTCTTTCAAGTGACAGAGTTCGTGAATGATCACATAGTCCTGTAAGGTGTTTGAAAGGTGTATCAACCGCCAATTAAGTGAGATCTCACCCCGACTGGAGCACTGGCCCCATTTACTCGTATAACTGCCTATGTTGACTGATGAAGGCTGTAAGCCAGTAAAACTCGCTAGCTGATCCGCACGTGCAATCAATTGTTCTTGGGCGGCACTCTTGAGCGAGGATTGAAGCTGACGTCTAATCGACTTGTCTGTGGACCGCGCATTCGCTTTGATTCTCACTGAGCGGCTAGCGTGACAAACTCTTTTGCTTTCAGGCCCTAATTGAGTCACCTGTTCAAGTTGGTAGTCGATGCCGTTTATGGTCAGAACGTCTGATCGAAGATCGATGGAGTGATTGCTCAGTGCTTGCTGCTGTTGCGCAAGCCTGGGAGTGACCCAATGCTGCTTACTCAGAACCCATTGCTTCACGTCAGAATCACTGGCGAATAGAGGCGCTTTCACGACGACCCTGCCCATGTCGATTTGAATCGACAGAGTTCGACGTCTACTGGATCTCTCTAGGGTGTATTCGAACTCTAACAAGCTGTGCCATCTTAAACATGCTGGGGTTACGACAGATTACCGCCTGCACCAAAAGAGTCAATAATGACATCCGCCAATTCATTGGCACTTTTCCAGGCTCCCTCTAAACCTGGCTCGTTAATCCAGTCACCACAAGCGCCAATCGAAAGTTCGGCATCCCATAGAGGTTGTGTTAACTGGGCACTTTGAAGAGTTCGACTGTAGAGCCAGCGATGAATTTTAGATGTGCTGGGCTTTAACGATTCACCTAACCAATCAGCCAGCATTGCCTCTATCATTTGCAGCAATGGCTCTCGTTCATCATCAATGTGTGATTGGCTCCACGATTCACGCATTTCAACCCGAATCAGAACACCCTCACGGCCGGGCTTGTCACTCTCAACAATGATACGGTAGAACTCTGGATGCTCTCCCTCAATCACAGAGACTCCGTCTAATCGAGACGGACGCTTATCAAATTGAAAAAGAGCAATCCAATTGGCAGAGGTGGCTGCTTGATCAGCTCGATGAGCAAAGCGTGGTGATGTTTCAAGAAGCGGCACCGCCTGAGGGGCAGGCGCTGCGACGACAACCGCATCAAAATAGTCAATCAAATAACCTTGATCATCTCGAATGAGTACACCCTGCTTATCACTCCAAACAACACCTATTCGCGTTTCGGTGTGTAGAGTTGCGCCTTTAAGTAGTTCGCGGGTAAACAGACTGTTACGACCTGCACCGATCTTGTAGTCAATTGACTCTTGTTGATTAAGGTCAAAATCAGAACGAGTCGTACGCCAAGTTTCAACGACACCCTTTTCGACAAAGCTGTTTAAAAAACGTTCAAACTCAGAAGAGCAGCCATCTAAATAGGGCGCGCCCAAATCCGCAGAGAGTTGACCAACACGAGTAGAGGCTAAACGCCCACCCGTACCACGAGATTTTTCAAAAAGATCAACAGTAACACCTGAATAGGTCAGTCTATTGGCCAGAGTGGCGCCGGCGATACCGGCACCGATAATTGCAATCCTTGGCATACAGTTCCTATGAATTGGGCTCTACCGCTATAGCGTTCTCGACAGTTGTAATAAAACCCTTATTTTCGGGTGATGTAACGCTTGAGTAGACATCGATGACTTTACCATCACGACCAATTAAGTACTTGTAGAAATTCCATTTGGGTGCTGTTCCAGTGACCGCAATCAGATCTGCCCATAGAGGGCTCGCTTGATCACCACGAACAACCGACTTTTCAAACATCGGGAACTTCACACCGTACGTCAAACGACAAAACTCTCTGATCTGGCCCTCTTCACGGTACTCCTGGTTGGCGAAATCACCACTTGGGAATCCCAACACCGCAAAACCTTGGTCTTTATATTTAGCATGCATCGCCTCAAGGCCTTCATACTGCCCGGTAAAACCACACTTACTGGCTGTATTGACGATCAATACCACTTTATCTTTGTACTCTTCACAAAGGTTGACCTCTTTCTCACCTGCAAGCTCACGAACAGTATGGTTCAACACATTGGTACAACTGTCAGCTGAAGCCGTATTGACACCAAACAGAGCGGTAAACAGGGTTAATATTTTCATAAGCTTCATATTGCGCCTCGAAGTTTAGACTGGACGGTGATTAATACGTTTAATTTGAGTTTTCGGATGATGCGAAAAGCGGATGACAGGCTGAAGCCAGTCACCTGTGATTTACCCTACAACCATCCTTTGTAGTTTGTTAGCATAGGCGCCTAAATTCACGGAGCACTGCGATTCAATAAAGGTCTGCATCTCCAATATAAGGAGAGAAAGATGCAAATCGCTGACAAAACTGTTGTCTCTATTCACTACACTCTTACCAATGCTTTGGGTGAGACCATTGATAGCTCTGTAGGACAGGATCCTCTTGTCTACCTGCAAGGTGCTCAAAACATCATTCCTGGTCTAGAGAATGCACTGACTGGTAAAGCGGTTGGAGATGCGCTTCAGGTTACCGTTGAACCAGCTGAAGGCTACGGCGAAATTCGCGATGAATTGATCCAAGAAGTTGATCGCAGCGCTTTCCAAGGCGTTGAAGATATCGACGTTGGTATGCA
>CATEEE010000019.1 GCA_949499045.1 Marinobacterium sp. xm-d-530
CATGTAAAGCGTACCTCAGAGCGCCCACTCCCAACCGGGCGCATCTCCAGCAAAGAAGCGATTGGCTTGTTCATCGTGTTAATGCTGATCGCGTTTATCCTTGTGCTATTTACTAACCAAGCTGCGATTATGTTGTCGCCCATTGCACTGCTATTAGCCTTCAGCTACCCCTTTATGAAGCGCTATACCCACTTTCCCCAGGTAGTACTGGGCATGGCATTTGGTTGGGGAATTCCAATGGCGTTTGCCGCCACATTGGGTGAGGTGCCTTTGGTAGGATGGTTGGTCTTCCTCGCTAAAATTCTCTGGACCGTCGCTTACGACACGATGTACGCCATGGTCGATCGTGATGATGATTTAAAAATTGGCATCAAGTCTACAGCGGTTTTTTTTGGCCAATACGATCGAATTGCCATAGGTGGTCTCCAGGTTGCCGCCCTTTCTGTACTGGTGTGGATTGGCATATTGGAGTCTCTAGGGATCTATTTTTATCTAGGATTGATCGGTACTGTAGGATTCTTTATCTACCAGCACTGGTTGATAAAAGATCGTGAACGTATGCCCTGCTTTAAAGCGTTTTTGAACAACCACTACGCTGAGTTAGTGGTCTTGGTTGGTTTAATCGTTGATTACGCTCTGTAAAACGTCATTGTCATCTTTTTGTAACGAAAGCATCATTTAATGAGATCAATGAAACAGATAAGAGAGTTACCATGAGTCGTTCTAGACGTATACTGATCGTTGATGATGAATCTGCTATTCGTGAAATGATTGTAATGGCACTTGAGCTCGCCGGCTTTGAGACATTAGAGGCCTGTGATGCAAAAACTGCCCATGCCATGGTCATTGATGAAAAACCTGACATGATGCTGCTTGATTGGATGATGCCTGGCACTAGCGGAATAGAGCTAGCCAAACGCCTTCGCAGTGACCCAACCACCAAAGACCTACCCATCATTATGCTGACGGCGAAAGCTGATGAAGACAATAAAATCCAGGGACTTGAAGCGGGTATAGATGATTACATTACTAAGCCCTTTTCACCAAAAGAGCTAATTGCTCGCTTAAAAGCGGTTCTACGAAGAAGTCTCCCGGAGAGTGATGAAGGCGCCATCTCTATCGGTGGTATTATTTTAGATCCAGTCTCACATCGCGTTTCAGATGCTGCAGGTCAGTCGCTTAATTTAGGTCCAACAGAGTTCAAGCTTCTCCATCTATTCATGACACACCAGGATAGAGCCTATTCCCGTGGCCAATTATTAGATATGGTTTGGGGTGGAAATGTCTATGTTGAGGAGCGAACAGTGGATGTACACATTCGACGCCTTCGCAAAGCACTGGGACCAGACCTTGGAAATTTAATCCAGACGGTTCGTGGCACAGGGTACCGTTTTTCAACCAAACTCTAGGATAGATTTGTGACCGAATCGATAGCGCGACAACTGCTTGGTCTTCTCAGCTTTACTCTTGCTGGTGCAACTGTCGGTTCTTTTACAAGTAACAACCTAATACTAGGCGCATTAGTTGGCTCACTGATTTGGTCGATACTGAGTTCGCTGCTGAACGCAAAGTTAGTCTGCTGGCTAGACCAAAAACTCAGCTCGCCAGATCCTAAATTACCCTTTGAACAAGGGCGTATTGTTCGCTCGATCGCCGATTATCGAAATAAGACGGAAGCAGAATACGATGAGATCCATGCCGATATGGATCAGTTTCAAGCAGCCACCTCTGCCATGAAAGACGCCATCGTTATCATTGATAACCACGACAATATTGAGTGGTGGAATAATGCCGCTGAAGAGATATTAGAGATAACCATTAAGCAGAAACATAAAAGGGTACAGGATGTCTTTTCTGCACCTAACTTCTTAGAATTTTATTCTCAATCTTCTCATATTGATTCATTCAAAGCCGACTCAGCTGACCAAAAAAGAGTGCTTGAATACCGTGTAGAGTCATTTGGTGAAGGAGACAAAGTACTAATTGTTAGGGATATCACTGAAAGCGAAAAGGTCGGCCTGATGCGACATACCTTCTTGGCCAATGCATCACATGAACTAAGAACTCCAATCACAGTAATTCATGGCTATTTAGAGACTCTTCAAGAGCAAGAGTTACCTAAACCGATACAAAAAGCGATCCAGTCCATGCAGTCTCAGAGCAGTCGTATGGCTGCTCTGATTGCTGATCTTTTAACCCTTTCTCGTCTAGAAACTAGCTCAGAAAATAAGAGCCGAAAGCCTATTTTCATTAGCGAGATGCTAAAAGGGATCACCGAAGAGGCCAAAGATGTCTCTGGGCCAAAGCTACATCAAATCTCACTCGAAATGGACGAAGGCTTTGACATTCTTGGCAATGAGGGTGAGGTCCGCAGCGCGCTATCCAACCTTGTGTTCAATGCGGTTCGCTATACACCGGCTAACGGAGTGATTGATATAACACTAAAAGCCGTCGACACCGGTGTACTGTTTTCGGTGACCGATACCGGTGTCGGCATTCCCGCAGAGCACATTCCAAGAATCACTGAACGCTTTTACAGAGTGGATGAGGGGCGATCCCGCGACAGTGGTGGTACAGGACTTGGACTGGCCATAGTGAAACACGTGTTGGTCAGGCACAATGCCAAATTAGGCGTCACCAGCAAACCGGGAGAAGGAAGCCGGTTTAGTGTAACCTTCCCTGACAGTCGAGTTGTTAAGATTTAACAGCGCTTACTCTATGCGACATTGCTCATCCTGAGCTTCATACTCTTCCACCCAAAAGATCGTCGCACCAATCACGGCTGCCGGCATCAAAATAAGATTCAGTAGTGGCACCAACATGCCAAGCTGAATCACTGAGCCTAAACTCAACG
>CATEEE010000020.1 GCA_949499045.1 Marinobacterium sp. xm-d-530
TCTGTTGCTAACCGTCGTCTGGCTTTTGCCCGTACACGTAGCGATGCAGCAGTAGGTAAACTATTCAACGATCTGGGTCAGCGTTACGCTACTCGCCCAGGCGGCTATGTTCGTATCCTGAAGTGCGGTTTCCGTGCTGGTGATTCGGCTCCAATGGCTTACGTAGAACTAGTTGATCGTCCAGTTGCTGAGTCTTCTGAAGACTAAGCACTGAGTTGATCCATAAAAAACCCGGCTTTTGCCGGGTTTTTTGTGTCTAACGAGCGACTCCTATTAAGCCGTAATGACCATTGTATCTGACAACATGTATTTTAGTCCTAAGAGCTTCCTTTAAGTTACAATCAGTAACACGACAGGCATAAAAAAGGGAAGCCTTAGCTTCCCTTTGCTTAGAAGTTGAATTTTACTTCTGGTAGTTACGGAACGCTTCTAGAGCGGCTTTAGCATCAACGCCGCGATCGGCTACCGATTCAATCCACTCAGCGTCTAGTCCTTTCATAGTGTTGCGCATGTCAGCAGCTAGCTGCTCGTAGCTATCAACCATGTGGATGTTAGTGCCGACTTCCTTAGCATGCGTCATACCGATCGCATCCATGTCCTGCCATACCTTACCTTGCATACGAGATAGGTTTTCACCCATTGCTGCACGGATCGCTTCAGCATCTTTTGGATCTAGATCTTCCATGAACTCTGGGTTCGCAACGAAGCTGAATACTGTTGTGTACAGAGCCGTTGGGAAGATGGTTAGGTGATCAGTCACTTCAGATAGTTTGAAGAACTTGTGTTCGCCAATAGGTAGGAACGTACCATCAACAACACCTTGTTGTAGTTTCTCGTATGAGCTCGGAGCTGAACCGCCTACTGGAGTCACATCTAGACGTGCTGCTAGGTCGTTGACCATACCACCACCAAGGCGGATCTTTTTACCTTTTAGGTCATCTAGGCTGTTGATGCGGAATTTAGAGTGGATAACACCTGGTGCGTGAACCCACATACCCATAAGCTCTAGGCCTTCGTATTCATTTGCATCAGCAAAGAACTCTTGCTGTACCTTCCATAGTGCGACAGATGCATCTTCAGCATCCGACATCTCACCTGGGATCTCTGCAACACCGGTTAGTGAAAAACGACCAGGTGTGTAAGCGTTTACACCCCATGAAGCATCAATGATGCCATCTTCTACTGAAGAGTAGATAGTCTTTGGGTGGCCTTGGAAATTCTCGATAACCACTTTAACGCGGCCTTCAGTCGCCTCTTCAACCATCTTCTTGAACTCTGGCATAGCAACCGAGTTTTGTGGGTGAGTAGGTGGCAACCAAGTTGCTACACGCATGGTTGTTTCAGCCATTGCGTTCATTGAAATCGCAGCGCCTACTGCTAGGCCGATCGCTTTCAGTTTTAGGTTGGTCATGTTTATTGCTCTCTTTTTAAACGGTTATTTTTATAGTGAATAAACAGTAAAAGTCATTTGGAATTCCGCTTCTACTGCACCCTAGTCGAAACTGTTAACGATATAGCAGCTCCGGCAAGAATAGAGTGATCGGTACGAATGCAACAATCAGCGCTAAACGTACAATATCGGCACACCAGAAGGGTGTGACACCCTTAAAGATGGTGCCCGTTTTAATATCTTTGATTACTGCGCTGAGGACGAATACATTCATGCCCACAGGCGGTGTAATCAAACTGATCTCTGTTACGACAACCACCACGATGCCGTACCAGACAAGGTCAAAGCCTAGGCTGTCGATCAGTGGATAGAAGACAGGTACGGTTAGCAGTAGCATTGATAGGCTCTCAAAGACCATACCCAGAAGAATGTAGATGCAGAGAATAACGATGATAACGGCCATCGGTGAGACATCTAGTGATTGAACAAACTCAAGAAGCCATACCGGCAGGCCAGCACGGTTAATGAAGTCCGAGAAGATCAGTGCGCCAATAATCACGGCAAACAGCATGGTGGATGTGCGAACGGTATCCGACAAGACTTCATACGTTTTGACCAGATTAAGTTGTCCGCGAAGCAGGGCGATCAAGAATGCGCCTGCAGCACCAATACCAGCCGCTTCGGTGGGGGTAAAGATACCTAGGTAGATACCACCCATGACGATAGTAAATAGAACAAGTACGCCCCATATGCCTTTAAGTGCCTGCAGGCGCTCTGCCCATGTGAACTTCTCACCGGCAGGACCTGACTCAGGATTACGCATAACGACCCAGCGTACTGCAAGCATGTAGAGGATTACGCCCAAAAGTCCCGGTATGAAACCCGCTGCAAACAGTTCACGGATGCTGGTCTCTGTCAGCAGGCCGTAAATAACTAGGATAACGGAGGGTGGTATAAGAATACCCAGCGTACCGCCTGCTGCGATTGATGCGGTGGCTAGAGAGTCGGCATAACCAAACTTGCGCATGGGTGGTAGTGCCACCTTCGCCATGGTCGCAGAGGTAGCAAGGCTTGATCCACAGATTGCAGAAAAGCCACCACAAGCGACAACCGTTGACATCGCAAGGCCGCCACGGCGATGACCCAAGAAAGTGTAAGCCGCGTTATAAAGTTCCTGTGAAAGACCTGAACGCGTTACAAAGTTCCCCATTAATATGAAGAGTGGGACTACTGACAGCGAATACTCTTGTGCGGTCTCAATGACACGGTTAGACGCCAGCGTCAATGAGGCTTTCCAGCGGAAATCGAACAGATTGTCGAGAGTGAGGCCCTGTAAGATGGCAAAGCCAAAAAAGCCGACAATCGCCATCGCAAACGCGATCGGCATTCGAATAACGAGTATTAAAAATATAAGAAGCGCGAAGCCAATAATTACTGCGGTCATCGTGATAATTCCTTAATGCTTCTCTTTGTAAATGCGGTAGATGCCATAGGTGATCATGCCTAACGCAGTAAACCAGCTCATGACAGCGATGTACTCAATCAGATAACCAACCGGCAGTTCCAGGTATTCAGTTACTTCACCACGGCGAAGTTTGCGTGCGCCCAGTTGCCAAATGCGCACACCAATCACGTAGAACGATGTTGAAATCGCCAGTGCTGAAAACATCGCTAGTATGCGAACGATCTTGTGGCCGAGTGTTGAATCAAGTAGATCGACTAAGATGTGTCCACCGCGCCAAGTGACGACAGGCATTTCAGCGAAGATGATAATGGCCAGACCTAGCTGGGTGATCTCGAAGGCACCATCAACGCCGTTGTTTAAGAGGTAACGGCCACCGACATCCGCGACGGTCAGCATCATCAAGAAGAAAAGTCCGCTTGCGGCAATGATCTCTAAACCAAAGGCGATCCATCGAAATAGACCTGGCTCTGGGTAGTGTTGATCCAGCCACTCTGCGCGGCTAAGGGTAGTTTCGTTGCTCATAAAACCTCGAAGAATTCGATCTCTACACAGTCGGGTCTGCGAATACCTGTGCCAATGAA
>CATEEE010000021.1 GCA_949499045.1 Marinobacterium sp. xm-d-530
GATTGACCCTGCGAATCACTGATCGGCAATCCAGCTTGTGTCAGTGAGCTAAGCCATAGAGAAAAAAACCAAATAACCGCAATTCGCATAACACCCACCTCTAATCGATATACTTAATTTATAGGAGCAGATCGCTGTGAATTCAAGTTGCTAAAACCGATCGATACCCGATGCGATTCTCAAAGCTTTTACGCGTGCAGGTTTAGCTGCACCCCCTAGACCCAGCATTAGATTCCGCACCAGTTTGAGTGGCTTCTTCTGATTGCTGAAGAGGCGGTAGAATAGATCCATGGCTTGCATCATCAGCAGATTGCCTTTGCGGCGTTTCTGTTCATAACGCTTAAGCACCTCGACAGAGCTGATCGACTCATTTCTCGAAAGCGCATCATGAATGACCTGTGAAAATGCGGCTACATCCTGAAAGCCTAGGTTAACCCCCTGACCAGCCAAAGGATTGATCTGATGAGCAGCATCACCTAACAGAGCAACCCCCTCGTCAACATATCGCTGCGCATGCAGACGGCGCAGCGGGAAGCTGGCTCTAGCTTGAATCGATTTAATACCGCCTAAGCGTTTGGGGAAATTGGCTTCGATGGTCGCTTGAAGCTGATCAAACTCCATCAACATCAACTGCTGTATACGATCAGGCGAATCATACCAAACCAACGAAGCGTTCGATCCAGGTAGTGGTAGAAGCGCTCGTGGGCCCGAAGGGTGGAACTGCTGCCAGGTAATATCTTGTTGTGGAAGATCTGTCTCAACGTTGATGACCATAGCCATCTGCTCGTAGTCCCACTGATGCGCACCTAATGCAGCGGCATCACGCACCAAAGAGTGTCCACCATCAGCCGCTATCACCAAAGGTGTCATCAACGACTTACCCGAATCTAGCTCGACAATGGTTGATGCTGCCGAGTAGTCGATCCTATCAACCCCGTCGGTAATTAGCGTGATATTAGTATGACCACTTAATTGATCTAACAAAGCACGCTGAACCAGACGGTTCTCGACGATGTAGCCCAACTCCGGCATCGAAATCTCTTCGGCGGAGAACTCTGTCGCTAGATTACGGACCGCTTGGCCTGCTAACCCTGCGGCATCCTCATCCATCTCCCAAACACGCATACGCTGATAGGGACAAGCTCGCCAAGAAAGTATGGTTTGCCAAGCGCCTAGATCATCCAGAAGGTCGATCGAGGCAGGACTTAACGCGGAAACGCGCAGGTCCATGGGTTGATCTGCGCTGAAGGATTCAGGTAGGGCGCGTTCTAACAGCGCGATACTCAGTTGGGTATCGGCTAGAGATAGAGCCATTGCTGCACCGACCATACCGCCGCCAACAATGACTAAGTCAAATCTCCCTTCCATCTTTAACCTACCCCATTCAATTAGGCGCTCAGTACCTCAGTACCACCCATGTAAGGTTTCAACACCTCAGGAACAACAATAGAGCCATCAGCTTGCTGATAGTTTTCAAGCACAGCAACCAGTGTTCGACCTACGGCCAGACCTGAACCGTTCAGTGTATGAAGCAATTCTGGCTTGCCTGTTTCAGGATTTCTCCAACGAGCTTGCATACGACGCGCCTGGTAGTCGGTCATATTCGAAACCGAAGAGATCTCACGATATTTAGCCTGACCTGGTAGCCAAACTTCGATGTCATAGGTCTTAGCTGCAGAGAAACCTAGATCGCCGCCACAGAGATTAACAACACGGTATGGAAGGTTCAGGGCTTGCAGTATACCCTCGGCATGCTGACACATATTTTCCAAGGATTCCCATGAGGTATCCGGCTTAACCATTTGAACCATTTCAACTTTTTCAAATTGGTGCTGACGAATCATACCGCGAGTATCACGACCTGCCGAGCCCGCTTCAGAACGGAAACAGGGGCTGTGACAGGCGTAAGCCATAGGCAACGCATCGGCATCCACAATCTCATCACGAACCAGGTTAGTAACCGGCACTTCCGCTGTTGGAATAAGGTAATAGTGGCGCTCACCGAACGGCACTTTGAACAGATCCTCTTCAAACTTGGGTAGCTGACCTGTACCTTGCAGAGAGTCGCTGTTAACCATAAAAGGCACATTGATCTCGGTGTATCCGTTCTTCTCAATGTGAGTGTCCAACATAAATTGCGCCAGCGCACGGTGCAGACGAGCCAAAGACCCTTTGATTACCGCAAAACGAGAACCTGTTAATTTAGCAGCCACTTCAAAATCAAGACCACCTAATCCCTCACCTAGTGAGACATGATCTTGAACATCAAAATCAAAGGATACGGGTTCACCCCAGACACGCACTTCCACATTGTCATCTTCGCTCGCACCAGCAGGCACAGAGACGTCAGGTAGATTAGGCGTGCTTAGCAGGATATCATCTAATTTAGCCTGAACCTCGTTAAGCTTCTCTTTGGATTGATCTAGCTTTGCGCCGAGCTCGCCAACCTCTGCCAATAGCGGTGCAATATCTTGCCCCTGAGCTTTTGCCTGGCCGATCGATTTGGAACGAGTATTACGCTCTTGCTGAAGGTTCTCTGTCTCAACTTGGATCTGTTTACGCTCCTGCTCTAGCGCATTAAATGCCGCTAGCGGAAACTCATAACCTTTCTTTTTAAGCTGTTCAGCAATAGCCTCTGCGTTCTCACGAACCTGGCGTGGATCTAACATCGATCAAATATCCTTACAAAATTTATAGCAGTCGAGTAAACCAAATGGCAGCCGAGAGAGCTGCGACTGATAATACGACGGACAATAGTACATAAAAGATGGCTGCCGTTACATGACCTTCGTTAATCAACGTAACAGTTTCCAGCGAAAATGTAGAAAAAGTGGTGAAAGCCCCCAAAAACCCGGTCATTAACAGTGGACGCATCTCGGGTGGCAACTTAGCTCGCTCCATCACAAGAACAAACAGAACCCCCATTAACAGAGAGCCGACAACATTCGCAGATAGGGTTCCTACGGGAAGCTTTTGATCAGCGCTATTGAGCCAACCGCTCAACCAATAACGAGCCATTGCCCCCATCGCTCCACCTAAAGCAACACTTAACAGATGGATCATCAATTACTCTCCCTAGGGTAACGTTGTGTTGGACTGGCTTGATCAGCCGCTTGAAGTCGGCGCATCTTTTCACTGAGCTTAATCTCTAAACCCCGCTCTTCAGGATGGTAGTAAGAGCGATCAGCTATCTCCTCGGGAAGGAAAGATTCACCCGCTGCATAAGCATTAGGTTCATTGTGAGCATAACGATACCCCTCACCAAAACCCTGCTCTTTCATCAAACGGGTTGGCGCGTTACGCAAGTGTTCTGGCACTTCGTAACTTGGGTCTTTGGCAACATCGTCTAAACACTGATTAAACGCTTGGTAGACCGCATTACTTTTAGGTGCCAGTGCACAGTAGATGGCAGCCTGAGCTATGGCTCGTTCACCCTCGGCAGGACCAACACGTTCAAACGCATCCCAAGCATTCAATACTACCTGCATCGCTCTTGGATCGGCATTACCAATATCTTCTGAAGCGATAGCGACCAACCTGCGTGCAATGTAGAGAGGATCACAACCCGCATCCAACATACGACAGTACCAGTAAAGAGCGCCATCTGAGCTGGAACCTCTGACCGACTTATGAAAGGCAGAAATCTGATCATAAAAAAGATCTCCACCTTTATCGTATCGGCGTACCCCTGCGGCAAGCACTTCAGATAGAGCCACAATCGACACGTACTCTTTACCCTCAACTGTTTCAGAGAGGTCCGCCGCGATCTCAAGCAAATTTAAAGCTCGACGCGCATCACCATCTGCAGCTTGAGCCAGTGCCGATAACGCGCCCTCTTCAAAGACTAGATTACGATCAGCTAAGCCCCTAGGACTATGAAGTGTCTGTTCTAGCAACGCTTCTAGGGTCTTCGATGTTAACGCTTTTAAAGGATAGACTCGGGCACGCGATAGCAAGGCATTATTCAATTCGAACGATGGGTTTTCGGTGGTAGCACCTATAAAGATCAGCGTTCCCTCTTCTACATAAGGGAGGAAGGCATCCTGCTGAGATTTGTTGAAGCGATGAACCTCATCAACAAAGAGTATCGACTGACGACCACTCTGCTGGCGTAACATTTTTGCCCGTTCAACGGCTGCGCGTACCTCTTTAACGCCATCCATCACTGCAGAGATGGAGATAAATTCAGCATCAACATAATGTGCAATAAGTCTGGCCAGCGTCGTTTTCCCAACGCCTGGTGGTCCCCAAAGAATCAGAGAGTGAATTGACCCCTGTTCCAGTTGACGACGCAACGCCTTACCCTCCGAGAAGAGATGCTCTTGACCTCTATACTCCTCTAGGGACATTGGGCGCATGCGAGACGCCAAAGGTTCATAAGCCGCTACAGGTGCATCCTCGAACAGATCGCTCATCCGTTTTGATCCATGACGATCACATCAACCGATGCAGGTGGTACAAAACGAAACATTGTCTGATCAAACGCGGCAGGGAAACTCTGTTCACTCAACATAATAAGAGAACGTTGCCCTAGCCCATCTTGAATCAACAGTTCGGCAAGCAGATCCCCGCTAAACAGTAGGCGCAACGATTGAAACTCCGCACTCCCTTCCTCTTTAGGCGTTAGCTCAAACAGACTATTACCTGCGCCAGCCTCTATCTGCTTAACATTAAAATAGCGATTTAACTGCTCAACATCACCGCCCAACACTCGAGCAGGCGTCATGACCTCCCCCTCACCTAGAGGACGCTGAGTGGCCTGCTCTAGATCAGGGTCATACACCCATAACCATTGGCCATCACTGATGATAGTTTGGGGAAACGGGCTCTCGGTCTCCCAACGAAAACGATCAACCCCTTCGATCCACAAACGGCCTGAAGCATTTTCAGATTTAAAATTGTCATCACCTAGCGTGTACTGCTGAAACGCAGCAGAGAGTCGCGCATGTGATTGCAGTCGTTCGGACAATTGATCTGCTGTATCGGCAATAGCCATAGCAGGAAGCGACACAAGCAGGAATAGTAGGGTTTGAAAAAATCTCAACATCTCTTTAATCCCTTGGGCCTGCCGGAGCCATAACTTCTCGCTGACCGTTTGATCCTGGTGGCGAAACAACGCCCGCCACCTCCATCGTTTCGATCATTCTGGCAGCACGGTTGTAACCAATTTTTAGCTTACGTTGTACGGAGGAGATAGACGCTTTACGAGTCTCCAATACAAAGGCGACCGCCTCGTCATAGAGAGGGTCGGCTTCATCATCAAACAGGCTACCGCCCCCACCCGCTGCAGCGCCACCCTCGGCTTCACCGTTTAAAATGGCATCGATAAATTCAGGCTCACCCAAAGCCTTCCACGCCTCAACCACACGGTGAACCTCATCATCACTGACAAACGCGCCGTGAACACGATTGGGCACACTGGTACCAGCAGGAAGGTAGAGCATATCGCCGTTACCTAACAAGTTCTCAGCACCTGATTGATCAAGTATGGTTCTAGAATCAATTTTTGATGAAACTTGAAAACCAATTCGCGTCGGCACGTTCGCCTTAATCAAGCCCGTAATAACATCCACAGATGGGCGCTGAGTTGCAAGGATCAAATGGATACCAGCGGCACGCGCCTTTTGGGCGATTCGAGCGATCAACTCTTCGACTTTTTTACCGACAATCATCATCATGTCGGCGAACTCATCAATCACGACCACAATGTAAGGGAGTGGCTGCAGTTCTGGCGCAGGATCGGTTGGGGAAAGCCCCTGTTCCATTGGATTCCATAGAGGATCTCGTAAAGGCTCACCGGCAGCGGCCGCCTCACGCACCTTATCATTGAATCCAGCAATGTTTCGCACACCCACTTTCGCCATCAAACGGTAACGATCTTCCATCTCAGCCACACACCAACGCAGACCACCGGCCGCCTCTTTCATGTCGGTAATCACCGGAGTCAAAAGATGTGGAATGCCATCATATATGGAGAGCTCAAGCATCTTAGGGTCGACCAGCATTAAGCGAAGCTCTTCAGGGGTCGCCTTATAAAGAAGGCTCAGAAGCATGGCGTTCACACCGACCGATTTACCGGAACCGGTTGTACCCGCAACGAGAAGGTGAGGCATTTTGGCAAGGTTGGCCACAACAGGGTTGCCGGCAATGTCATTACCCAGCGCGAGTGTCAATTTAGAGGCTGCACCAAGATAAGGTTTTGAATTTAGCACCTCGGAGAGACGAACCATCTGGCGAGAGTGGTTTGGTATTTCAATACCCATCACAGACTTACCAGGAATCACTTCAACCACACGCACGGCACTGACGGCCATAGAGCGCGCTAAGTCTTTAGCAAGATTCGAAATCTTGCTTGCTTTAACACCGGGAGCCGGTTGAATTTCAAAACGAGTAATGACCGGTCCGGGATTAACCTCAACCACTTCAGCCACAACAGCAAAGTCTTTTAACTTCTGCTCAAGAAGACGAGAGAGATGCTCCACCTCCTCTTCCGTATAACCCTGATCCGTCTGAATTTCGGGTGGATCAAGCAGATCAAGACTTGGAATTTTAACCTTAGGCTTCACAGTGGCCTTAGGTTTAACCGGCTCAGCATCATCGTCGCTATCTAAAGGTTTATGAGTCTCTGATAGCGGCACAATTTTAGGTGATTTCTTCTCAGCAGGGTCGCTATTTGGCGAATCAAATACCGATTTAGAGGCTGGTTTCACCTCTGCACTCTCTGGCCTGGCCTCAACATCCCCAGACAGATCGTCCATGGTCTTGATCTCAAGGGGTTTAGATCGAGAAGAGTCAAACGAAGGCTCTCCGAAATCGACCACAGGAAGTGACTCCATCTCATCAGGCTCAACTTCAAAATCAGGTTCTAGACGTTGCATTGAAGCTCTTTTTGCGACTCGAACTTCCATTGGTCGCTCTGTGACGTTGGATGGTTGAGCCTCCTCTTCACCCTTAGCAAAAAGACTCAACCAGAGTTTTTCTAAACCACCCCCAATTGCATCTAACACCTGACGCCAGCTTGAATCAACGTAGAGCGTTACACCGATCAACAGTGCAACCCACAACACAATGGTCGCACCTGGCACGTTCAACCAACGAACCGCAAAATCACCCAGAGCTTGACCGGAAATCCCGCCTGCGGAAAAAGGCAGACCAAGATCAGCATTACTGATATGAATAGAGGCTAAACAAGAGGCCGAAAGAA